>JAAELZ010000245.1 GCA_024226105.1 Pseudomonadota bacterium
GCCACCGCGATACCACTTGATTTTGTGGGCCGGGTAACCAAAGCCGAGCAGGGTTTTGATGGAGGCAGGTGATTGCCCGCACCACATACCGTTGCAGTACAGTACCAATGTCTTGGCATCACTGAAGTTAAATACCCCTTCGTTTTCGACTACGCCAAACTGATCGACCATGATTTCAGAAATATCGATGATGGTGGCACCTGCTTTGGTCGCCAGGCTGGTCCACGGAATGCTGACGGTGCCCGGAATGTGCCCGCGTGCATGCCAGTCCGGAGTGCGGCTGTCCTGAACGATGACAGGCTCTCCATTGTGCATCGCTTTAATATAGTGAATCATTTCCAGCTCGGCTATGGTTTCTACACCCGGTGCGAGTACGGCCGGCTGGATGCAAAATGGCGGGCAGGGGCGAGAGGTTTTGGTGAATTTTTCATCAACCGTTCCGGCATTGTCCTGATTCCGTGAAATCGATTCAGATTTGCCATTGGCCATGAAATCCGCTGACATCATGCCGGGCGTAATACCTACAGGCTTACCGTCTTTTTTAGCCACGCCTTCCTGCGGCATGGTTTCGCATGCTGTCAGGCTAAGGGCTAATACCAGCGCGCCGGAAATGGTTAGTAGTTTTCGTTTCATGTGTTACATCCTCAATTTGAAAGGGTTTAGAAGTTTCGAGTGCTGAAGAGGGGCCTTAAGCACTATTGCGTATTAGTTCCTGTCGTTATCGTAGTTATAGGCAGGAATATAGCGTACTTTTTACTTTACACTAATATTCAATGTTACCTTATAGTGTTTATTTATCACATGATAAAAGATGAAAAGATATACTTATCCATGTGTAGCAGGTATAGCCCGGCTTTATTCATATATCTGCTCAGTCCCTCAAAGTCCCGTTTCCTGAAAACTTATCTGATGTCCAATATTTTTCGTGCCTCATCTGCTGATGCCAGGTTTAAACCTGTAGTTTGAGCCGCACTGGCGATAGTTTGTAATTGCTGTGTATTATCTCGCGCTAATTGCCCATTGGCGTCGAGCAGGTTATTCTCAAAACCAATTCTCATATGTCCGCCTTGTTGTGCTGCAACAAGCAGGCATTTTTGCTCGCAGGTGCCGAAGGCACACGCCATCCAGGGTGCTTCAAAATAATGCCGGTGTTTCAGGAACGGTATCAAATCTGCTTCTGTGGAAGTCTGGTTCTGGGAATATCGACCCAGCACAAACAGGATTGAATGGGGCGCTGCGGGTATGATCCCCTGTTTTTTATATTCCAGGTAGGACAGCAGGTCGGACTCGGTATACAGAATATACTGTATTCGACACTGTTGTTCCGCGCACCAGTTAAATAGTGCCTGAGCAGCGGGTCGCAACGCCAGGTCGGGAAGGATCTCACGAAGCGCGATGGAGACGCATTCGGGATTAACCGCCTGAATAGTGGCAATTTGCTGATCAGGAGAAAAGCGCCCGGCGGCTTCACTGGTAATTTGGATGATTAAGCGATTCTCTACCTGCTCTTTAATGGCATCAATTGTGCGCCGATAGGTATCGGGGTCGAGGCTGTGCAAGCTGTTTTCATCGCGTATATGCAGATGCAGCAGGCTGGCACCTGCTATTTGTGCTTCTATGGCTGTCTGCACAATTTCATTCAAACTCAATGGGATTTGAGCATGATCTGATTTTTGCTTATATGCACCATTAGGCGCCAGTGCAAGTATGGGGGTGTGTTTTACACCAAAGTCAGGAAGCGCGGCGTCAGTACTGCCCAACGGGGCTGGCGCCCCGCTTGACTTATTGAACATCAGACAATTTTGAGAGCGGCGCCAAGCGCAAGGTCAAACTTTTCAATAAGTTCATCGACGTGCCTGTCTTCAAAAATGAACGAGGGTGCGATCAAAGCATGGTGCCCGTGCCGGCCATCGACGGTGCCGGCACTGGGATAGATCATTAAACCGGCGTCCATCGCGGCCTTTTTCAGATAGCTATGCAATGGAATATCAGGTGAAAAGGGTGTTTTTCCTGGCCTGTCTTCAACGAATTCGACACCGATAAATAGACCGCGACCACGGATATCGCCCACGTTCGGGTGCTCCTTATACTTTGATCTGAGTGCTTCGATCAGGTTTTCTCCCTGTCGCTGCACGTTTTCAAGCAAATGATTAGAATCGATTTCCTGTTGAACTGCGAGTGCCGCCGCGCAGACTGCGGGATGAGACAAATAGGTATGTCCGTGTTGGAAAAAACCGCTGCCGGTGGATATAGCGTCGTTAATCTTTTTTGATAACAAGGTGGCACCGATGGGCTGATATCCCCCACCCAGGCCCTTGGCAATGGTGATTAAATCTGGTTCAATGCTTTCCTGTACGCTGGTGAATTTTGTTCCACAACGGCCCATGCCGCACATGATTTCATCAGCGATCAACAAGATACCATATTGATCGCAAATCTCACGTATACGTTTGAAATAGCCTTTCACCGGGGGTACAGCTCCCGCCGTTGCGCCCACTACCGGTTCAGCAATGAAAGCAATGACATTTTCTGCACCCAGCTCTAGAATTTTTGCCTCAAGTTCATTGGCCGCGCGCAAGCCATAGGCTTCTTCAGTTTCGTCTTGCGCCTGGTAGCGATAGGCATAACAGGGTGAAATCAAATTCGCCTGGGGTAGAATAGGGCGAAAGGCATGTTTGCGCCACTCGTTGCCACCAATGGCCAGGGTCATAATGGTGTTGCCGTGATAACTCTGCTCGCGCGCAATAAAATATTTGCGTTGCGGTTCGCCGCTTTCAACAAAATACTGTCGTGCGAGTTTGAGCGCAGTCTCATTTGCTTCAGATCCGCCGGTGACAAAATAGACCTTATCCATATTAGAGGGCGCATCCTGTATCAATTTTTCAGCCAGTTGTTCTGCTACTTCAGAAGTGAAAAAAGAAGTGTGTGCGAACGGTATTTTGTCAATTTGCGTTTTGATCGCGTCTTTCACCGCCTGGTTGCTGTGGCCCAGGCAGGAAACTGCCGCACCACCACAGGCATCCAGGTAGTGTTTGCCGCTGGTATCGGTGAGATAGGGGCCGTCTCCGCTAGCGATTTGCGGTAAGGTGATTTTGCTATGTCGATGTAATATGTGGCTCATGATTGCCTGGCTGTGTTAGGTGTTGTGTGGAAGGTTAATGCCAAATTCTTTGATCATTTGCTCGCGCTTTTTTAAGGTTTCGAGAGTGCTTTTACCCATTTGCTGGGCGGCCATAGCCAGCAGGCCTTCTGCCATCGCGAAAGCCGCCGCCATGCTGTTGCTGTAAAAATGGCTTTCAATGGGAATAATCAGATGGTGCAGTGCGTATCTGGTTAGTGGTGAATCGTGTGTATCAGTAATCGATACTATCGGGATATTGTGCCTGTTTGCTATACGGCAGGTATCCACAGTTGCTTTTGTATAGGGCGCACAGCCTAGCACAACCACCAGGTCTTTTTCATTCATGAATGTCAGTGAATGGCTTAGCCCGTGAACGTCATCCTGCATAATATCCACGCGTTCGCGGATCAGGCCCAGGCAGTAAGAATAAAACACCGCAAGTGAGAAAAACTGACGACGCCCGTAAAAGCGTACTTTACGGGCGTTGACCAGTAAATTGACAATCGCCTGATGCATCACAACCTGTTCCTCACCCGATAGAGATTCAATATTTTTTGCCTCTTCCTTTACTACGGTATTAAAAATGGTGTCGTTTCGCGGTTCAACCGTTGGCGGGTGAATAAGCCGATTCGCTCGTGTGGTATAAAAATGAGCATTTTCTTCAACGTAATCTCTGAATAGACGCTGGAAGTTGGAGAATTTATCATATCCCAGCGTGTACGCTAGACGGGTAAGCGTAGAGGGGTTAACATTATTCATTTTTGCAATGTTGGTCATGGTCGATACGGCAGTATACGCAGGGTTTTCAACCATATACTTCAGGGTCTCGATACTGGCAGCACCGAGGCGAAACGAGGCCGAACCTGTTTCAATCTGAACAAGTAGTTTCCTTAATTCGTTAAAAGTGTCGGGCGTGGAGGCCATTTCCAAATAGAGGTATTAGAGTATGCGAAAAAGCAAAATGCAATAAATATTGCGTAATTTAGCGAAACTTTATGGATTAAGCAAAATAATTGTGCGTGTGACTAAAACTGTAGTATGCTTGCGGCTTCGACTAATGAATGAAGGTACAAAAAGTTCAGTCGAAAACTAATTTGTGTTTTATTTATAACCAATGGAGGTTTTTTACCCACAATGAAAAAGCAATTTACATTATCTATTATGGCTGCAGGCCTGATCACAGGCGCCGCCGTGTCAACACCTGTTTCCGCAGACCAGTTCGTATCGATCGGTACCGGTGGCGTAACCGGCGTTTATTATCCGACGGGTGGAGCAATCTGCCGCCTGGTTAATAAGAATCGCAAGGATCACGGTATTCGTTGCTCTGCCGAGTCAACGGGTGGCTCTATCTACAACATTAATACAGTTCGCGCAGGTGAACTGGAGTTTGGCGTAGCCCAGTCTGACTGGCAGTACCATGCGTATAACGGTACTTCAAAGTTTGAAGACAAAGGTAAGTTCGAGAAATTACGTGCCGTGTTTTCGGTTCATCCCGAGCCGGTTACCGTTGTTGCACGTGACGATTCAGGCATCAGCAACATCACGGATGTTATCGGCAAGCGCATGAATATCGGTAACCCGGGTTCAGGTACGCGCGGTACCTGGGAAGTTATTGAAGAAACCCAGGGCTGGAAACGTTCTGACCTGGCGTTGGCCGGCGAAATGAAATCAGCTGAGACTGGTGCGGCTATGTGTGATGGTAAGCTTGATGCCTACTTCTGGCTGGTAGGCCATCCTTCAGCGTTGACTCAGGAGTCTCTGGCTTCATGTGCTTCACACCTGGTCGACGTATCTACGCCTGAAATCGACAAACTGGTTGCGGAAAAGCCGTACTACCGTCAGGCAACTATCCCGGCTGGCATGTATAACAACGATAAAGATGTCACCACCTTTGGTGTGGGTGCGACTTTTGTAACCTCTGCCGATGTGCCTGAAGATGTGGTTTACGTTGTTGTGAAAGCGGTATTTGAAAACTTCGATCAGTTCAAGAAACTTCATCCGGCGTTTGCTAACCTGAAGCAGGACGAAATGATTAAAGATTCCTTATCCGCTCCACTGCATGCAGGTGCTGCAAAGTATTATAAAGAACAGGGCTGGATGTAGTTACTGCTCACGTTATTAAAGGGAAGGCCTCGGCCTTCCCTTTTATTTTATTCTGGGGACATGACAAATAATTCTTGGGGAATTTACGTCGCGTCTCCAGAATAAAGTGAACTCTGTGAAGGAAGCGAGCCTTCCGGCTCGCCGGGTAGACGGGAATGTCTACTTCCAGGCAGTGCAATAATCAAAATAAACGACAATATCTGTTCTTTATAAAAGGATAGAACCGGAGGCGGGAAATGGCAAAAGAAAAAGTAATTGATAGCGCAGAAGATATAGCAGCGGAAGTCGATTCGGGGGCTCGAAACCCGACGGGTAAGCAAAAATACCTGATTCCGGGCGTTTGCCTGGCCTGGGCTTTATATCAGTTGTACATTGCCTCGTCTTTGCCGTTCTGGCTGGCACAAAATACCGGCATGGATTTTTTCATGTTTATCGGGAACTTGTCGATTTCCAGAAAAATTCATTTATCATTCTCCCTGGCGCTGGCCCTGATGGCCTTTCCGATGTTTAAAAGCAGCCCCAGAGACAGAATACCAGCCTACGACTGGGCTTTAATTGCACTGGGTTTATGCGGAACCCTGTACATGGTTCTAATGAACGCCAATATAGCCGAACGGGCAGGCGATTTTGCTCATGCAAATATCAGGTACGACATGACCGTTGCGGTACTGGGAATGGCCGTGCTGGCCATCGCGGTCTATCGCTCACTGGGCTTACCGTTGGTAATCGTTGCGGGCATTCTGGCGAGTTATGTATGGATCGGCGGTGGTAACTGGGGTGGCGCATCCTTTGTTAAGGGTATGTGGCATTTCTGGATGCAGGAGGAGGGGGTGTTCGGAAAACCGCTCGCGGTGTCGACCCAGACCATATTTTTATTCGTGATGTTCGGTGCCATTCTGGAAAAA
>JAAELZ010000246.1 GCA_024226105.1 Pseudomonadota bacterium
AGGTTCTTCACTGTATGCATAATCGCCGGTCTGTGGATCAGGGAAGAAACGCCCTGCGGTCGCGCCTTTGATCACCGCCGCATTGTCGTGGTAGGCCACAAGAGTATTCTCGCCATTTTCGGCATGCGTATGGCGTATCATTTTGAACGGAGAGTGGTTTTGCTTTTCACCATCAAGCGTCCAGTCGGCATTAAAAATCTTGTGGCGGCAATGCTCTGAGTTCACTTGTGCAAACATCATCAGCTCAGCGTCCGTCGGGTTACGCTTTAACCCGCTAAACTGTTCAACCAGATACAGTTGCTCTTCTTCTGACAACGCAAAGCCAAATTCCCGGTTGGCCTGTTGTAATGCAGGCAGGCCTCCCGCCAGGATGTCGACGGTATTAAAAGGCGCGGGTTGAGCATGATCAAAAATATGCTCGGCAGCATCCAGATCACTGAGCAACATTTCAGTCATCGGGTCAATCAATACCGATTCGATTGCCTGGAAAAGGCTTTGCTGATCAAGATCGGTATCGCATTTTATTTGCCATAACACGCCGCGTTCCAGGCGTTTGACTTTATTCAGGCCACAGTGCAGGGCGATATCTGTTGCCTTAGTGGACCACGGGGTAATGGTGCCAACGCGCGGGATACTTAAAAACTCGGCTGCATCATTCAGAACCTCTAGCGCTAATGCGGGGCCGTAATCAAGCAGTTTTTCAAGCGTGGCAGTTTCGCCTTCATCCAGTGCCACGCCCTGGTCAAGTTCTACAAAATGGATGTAGCGAGCGCTCACATCGATGCATTCCGGGCGTGCGGCTTGCAGGGCAGAAAGGGTTTTCTGTTTGCGAAAATTCGAAAGTGCGGATGCGCCCTGGATGCTTAGCATGGTATATGAAGGTACTGGAATAGCCTAAATGATTGTAGGGTGGGCAATGAAGTAATTACGGACGCAGCGCATCCAGCATTTGTTTGAAAAACGTCGATTTACGACTGATGCGCGATACCCCTGTTTCTGCATTGGTGCCCTGTGATTCTAATCGAATTCAAAGCCCGAATGAGGGGCGATTTCTTCACGGATATGGATTATGCCGCCGGCTTAAAAGCCGGGGCGGTGTGCTCAGTAACTATGTCCTGTTCGTCGAACTGTCCGCGTATTTTTTCCATAGGGTTTGGGCGATCAGGGTTAAGGTAATGTAATGCCAGCGTGTTTCATCGCCTGTTCGACCTGTTCACGATGTTCTGCAGCCAGTTCGGTCAGAGGCAGGCGAATTGAAGGCCCCATCAGGCCCATGCGTGAAACAGCGAACTTGACCGGGATCGGATTGGCTTCAATAAACAGGCTTTTATGCAGCGGGTCAAGCCGGGCATTAATGGCATCGGCGCGATCATAATCGCCATCGAGCGCGGCCTGACACATCTGGTGCATCGCAAAAGGTGCCGCATTCGCCGTGACAGAGATACAACCTTTGCCACCGCGTTTGATCAGTTCCAGGGTGGTGCCATCGTCGCCGGACCAGACAGAAAAATCATCGGGTGTGCGTTCTACCAGGTCTTTACCGGCCGCCATGTCC
>JAAELZ010000247.1 GCA_024226105.1 Pseudomonadota bacterium
CAGCTTCGGATACTGGTCAAGAATTTTGTTCGCCCGGGCCAGGTTTTCTTCGTACTGCCGGTCAAATACCGGGTAGGCATTGGGTACATCGATAATCTTAATGTCCAGAATGTCCGCAGCGTTCACGATGTTCATTTTGACAAGCTCATCGACAACCGCGTCGCTGGGGCAATCCGGGTCAGCGGTGATCTCGACGCACAGTACCGTGGTCTTTGTTTGTGCATGCTGCGGGTAGAAATTCTTAAATTCAGAAACGCGGTTAATCACCGTATCCTGATCTATGAAATACACCCATTGCTGATCCATCACTTTTTCACGATTGACGTGTAGATAGACCAGCCGCATTTTCCGGTAAGTCAGTTTTACTGAATGCCCGAAGCAGTCCAGCAGTTTGGTAAGCGGCAGTGTAGAAACCAGGGTTGGGCTTTTCCTGGTGACCCTGTTCCCGCTTCTGTCGCGAAAAAAGCACTCGTACTCTTTTTCGGATTCATGGTAAATAATTTTTTCAACCGTAAGCTGAGTAGTGGTTTTGTGGCTAATCTGTTCGCCAAGTTTATGGCTAAACGCGCCGTAACCTCCTTTTTTCGGGTAGTAAAAATAGTCGAAATACAGCTTGGTGTCCTTCTTAATGACATCTTTAAGGCCGGAGACGCGTAACTTGCGCGTTCCCCAGGCGGCGGCGATTTCATGCGTTTGGATCCCGAGCAGCTTTTCAGCATAGGGTTTAAAGAACAGTTCATTTAAGCCATCGCCATAGGAATTTCGCACAAAATCATCAAAATTTCGTAACTCTCTGTCGGGCGTCAGTTTTGCGCGCAAATAGCTCAAAATGAGTTTAAGGCTGCGAAACGGAAAATTCACCTTGAGCAACTCAATGATGTTAATGGGATCATCAATGCGTTTTCCATTCAGCACGATTTTGCTTTGTCGCGGTATTTTATTGCATTCAACCAGCTTCAATAGCTCGTTCAACACCGCCTTATTTTCTGAAAACAGCCGGTGCGGGGCGAGATCACAGTCAATATCGTGCCAGAGAAAACTGCGAGCCAATCCTCCAACCCGGCCTTGCGATTCACAAACCCTGAATGACTCAAAACCCGATTTCAGAAGGTGATAGCCAATACTCAAGCCGGCGATGCCGCCTCCCAGGATAATGATTTCCTCCCGGTTCTCTTGTTGTTCATCGCCTGTTGTTGAGTGCATTATTAGTTCGTGAAGAGTAACTGGTTGATTTCAAGGTGCTAAATCACAGTCGGGAAAGGTGGTGACTCATATCAATAAAGTTAACAGAACCGTGTAGACGGTCGTATTGCGTTTACAAAAAAAGTCTCAACAATGTAGTGTTTATTATCAGTAGATTACTATTTGTTTGACAGGTAAATTAACAAGTTTTTCTGATAGCACACTTTTCTTGTGCAAATTGTTTAATAGTTGGGCGAACTGTAGTATATTTCGAGCTTAAGATGTTCGCTTATATTTAGTTTTAAGTAGAAAATAACAAATAAACGGTGCAATTATGGCGTTGAACGGTTTAAAAAAATTTGGAAGTTGGTTTCAGGGGTTCACACTCTGTGCGTTATTGACATTGTCGGCCGCCGCTGTGGCGGATGAAGTGCTTGTTTATTATATAGATGATGCCGGTGAAACGCAGATTCTGACCATCGATGCCTATTCCTCAGAGGAGGATAATGCCCTGGCTGCTGAGCTCATTCTGGAGCATTCGAAAATCCTGGTTATCCTGGATGAAAAGGAAGACCTGGAATTAATCGCCGCAGCGGTCTCGGCGCATGCGCCTGATGATACAACCGCGACCGCCGTCCGTAATACCATACTGGGCGTGGGCCCGTCATTGGGCGGCCGTAGTATCCAGCGTACCGCCGAGGAACCGGATACGCCGCCTGTCCCGACGGACACACCGCCATTGCCCCCGCCGGCTCCTGCTCCTCCACCAATTCCGTCGCCATCATCCTCATCGGTATCACCTAACTAAGCGCGGTTAATTGCTCAATGCAAATGGAAAACGTCTTTAAATTCATTGCTTCGGCTTCAGTGCCCATCGCCCTCGCGATCGCCGGAAGCAGCCACGTCGCTTTTGCGGAAGATTCCGGGTATGCTCCGTTGGGTATACACATGGGTAGTTTTTACCTGTTCCCGAAGGTGGAAATCGGGGTTGGCTACGATGACAATGTGTACCGCTTGCCCGACGAGAATGCACAGGCAACGGGCTCTTTTGCTTCCGGGCCTACATCGGATACGGCGGTTACGGGAAAGGCATCTATTACCGCAAACAGCGACTGGAACCGCCACGCACTTAATGGCCTGGCGTCGGTAGACCTGGGAAAATACAGCGAACAGAGCAACGAAGATTTTGGGAACTATGCCGTGGGCGGAAGCGGGCGGCTGGATATCAAACGAGGCAGTTACGCAACAGCAAAAATAGGCTTCAGGCATCAGAACGAAAGCCGAACTTCGGTGGATAGCCGCGAAGTGGATGAGTTCACGGATACGCC
>JAAELZ010000248.1 GCA_024226105.1 Pseudomonadota bacterium
GTCAGCATCAATACCGGAATGCGCTCATTTTCTTTACGAATATGTTTGCACACATCTAAACCGTTGATGCCCGGCAGCATAAGGTCCAGTACCAGCAAATCCGGGGTCGATTTTTCATATTCCAGCAGACCCTGTTCGCCACTATCGACGTGAAGCGCCTCATAACCCGCTTCCGTCACATGCATGGAGCTCAATTGCGCGATATCCGGATCGTCTTCGATGATAAGAATTTTACGGTTCATATAAAAACGGGTGATTCCAAAAGTTTTGCCCTCAAAGCGTAACCCTTTTGAGGGCAAACTTCAGCATAAAGCAGTGTCGTGTCAGCTATCCATTGCCGTTTTATTTTTGTCGTCTTTTTTCATCTCACCGTCCATTTTTTCCATGCCGTCTTCTTTCATGCCATCCATCTCTTCCATCGCTTCGGTTTTCATCTCACCATCCATCTTGCTCATCTCTTCGGTTTTCATGCCGTCCATTTTTTCCATACCTTCCTTCTTCATTTCCTTCTTCATTTCCTCCATCTTTGTCATATCTTCCATTCTCTTCATTTCTTCCGTTTCGCTCGAATCCGCTATCGCGGTGCCCGCACCGAGAGTTAACAAAGCCATCAAGGCAAGGCCAATAGGTTTGTTGGTTTTCATCGTTATATTCCTGTGATTAGTTTAGATAAAGTTTCCAGTTAGCCGCCAGCCAAACTGGAAACGCTATTAAACCCGTGGCAAATCACTTCACAATCACGAAATGTTCACAACTTTATAACATCTCAGGATTTACATCCGATTCCTCCAACAGTGTGCCAATAGTATCCAGAACGTCATCCACCATACCCATTTCCCGCAAATGGCTTACCGTATTTAATACATACTCCCGGTTACTTCCGCGCCGTCCATGGGCGCGTTTAACCAGGTCGATAATAAGTTGCCTGGCCAGACGTGGCGCATATTGAGGATGGTCATGCCGTGCAACCAGGCAAACGCCATCAACCCGTTCCCCGGTACCAAGCTGTAGTGGTTCCAGGGAGGATTTGTAGGCGCCGGTAATCATTTCGCGTTCATTGAGCCGCGCAATGATTTCGGGCGCATTCTTTTCGCTGATCAGAAATGCCCTGCCCAGGCAGGAGCCACCATTGTCAAGGCCCATCACCAGGCCCGGCCGTTGTGGTGTACCGCGGTATTCGACCGACCACAGGCACAAACAGCGATGATAATCATCCAGGCGAGCTGTCTCACTACGCAAATAAGCAAACTCAGGGTTCCACATCAGGGAACCATAGGCAAATACCCAGAAATCCCCCCCGGGATAGTTAATACCTTCATGCTGGCTCGCATCAAATACCAGGCCGCTAAAATCCGGCATTTCCACAGGCATTTTCATTTATTAGTGCCCCTTCGCAAACAGGCCCGGAAAACCAAATCAGTATAGGCTACGAACGCAGCCTGCACGCTATATTGCAATCGCAACATATGGAGGCCTCATATAGTTATTTGGAATTAGCTGTGGATATACGACTCCAGTTGTTCAATTACAAAATTCTGCTCATCAATGACTTCCTTGACCACGTCGCCAATTGAAATGAGCCCTGCCAGTTTTCCCTCATCGAGCACCGGTAAATGACGTATTCGCTTACCCGTCATCAAAGCCATACATTCGTTAATAGTGGTCTCCAACTTGGCTACGACCAACTTGCCAGTCATGATTTCACTGATGGGAGTGGTTTTGGACTGTTTCCCTTTAACGATCACCTTGCACGCGTAATCCCGCTCAGTAATCACCCCTGCAAGCTCGCCCTCGTCAGTGACCACGAGCGAGCCGATGTGGTGGGCATCCATAAGCACAATAGCATCGTAAACAAATTGGTTCTTATCAATAGTTATAACGTTATTGCCTTTGGCCTTGAGAATATCTTTTACAGTTCGCATTGTTTCCTCCTATTGTCGTCTAAGACCACAATCATACCGGAATTGAGAAAAATTTCACTATACCCTCCGTTAATAAGTTAGGTGCCGCTGTCAGGACAATAGTGAGGTAGGGAATGTGCCTGGATATTCGGCGAATATTCTGGCGATGCGAGGCGGGGTGTGACCTGTTGTTGTGGACTGAGGTATTGCCCATGTCCCTGGGCTATTGGGTTAGCTGTTTACCTGGACTAAATCGTGTTGGGTTTGTCACTATTGGGGTTTTTGCCGATGTGCTGGCCTCCAGCAACCTTTGGGAGGCACCGGGGGGGGCCGGGGCCCGTTTGAGATACGTTTCGGGGGAATAAAGGTGCTATACATTTTGTTTTTGAGAATGGGATTGGCCACACGTATAATGCGCAGGCTATTCTCGAAACGACATATTCACAATGAGCGAAAACACGAACAACAGGGTGTATAACTTTAGCGCTGGGCCGTGCACACTTCCGCTTGAGGTTCTGGAAGAAACCCAGGCTGAACTGGTGGATTATCATCAACTCGGCATGTCGCTACTGGAAATGAGCCACCGCGGGCCGGTGTTTGAACCAATTTATGAGCAGACCCGTCGCCTTGCACTGTCACTATGGGGCGCTCCGGATGATTTTGACGTGCTGTTTCTTCAGGGCGGCGCCAGCGGGCAATTTCCCATGGTACCCATGAATCTGCTCGATAAAACCAGCCGGGGTGCGTACATCAATACCGGGCACTGGGTGAAAACCGCGCTCAATGACGCACAATACTCGGGAGATATTTACCAGGCCTGGACGGGCGAACACGAATCATTTTCACGCACCCCCGACAGCAGCGAAATCGAACTCCAGGAGCACACACGTTATGTGCACCTGTGCTCAAATGAAACCATCGGCGGCTTACGTTTCCCGGTTTTCCCGGATTTAGACGTGCCTATCGTGGCTGACATGTCATCCGAAATGCTCGCACGCGCCATCCCCTGGGAGAAATTTGATATTGTCTTTGGAGGCGCGCAAAAAAACCTTGGGCCTGCGGGCGTAACCCTGGTCTACATTCGAAAATCAATTCTGGGCTCATTGAATAAATCCATTCCACGCACCTTCAGCTACGCAGCTCAGCAGGCCAACCAGTCGATGTCCAATACACCGCCGGTTTTTGCCATCTGGATGGTCAACAAGGTATTGCACTGGCTTAAGCGCAACGGCGGTGTAAGTGAGATGCAACTTCGAGCGACTACCCGCTCAAAGTTGCTCTACGACTGTATCGATGGCAGCGAAGGTTTTTACCAATGCCCGATTCAGACCGCACATCGCTCACAAATGAACGTAGTATACAAACTACCGACGCCGGCACTCGAAAAGGCATTTCTAGAACAGGCCGCTGAACATAAGCTAATGCACCTGCGCGGACACCGCATTGTCGGTGGCATTCGTGCCAGCATTTATAATGCAATGCCTCTGGAAGGTGTGAAAACACTGGTCAGTTTTATGCAGGATTTTAAGAACAAAAATGGATAGATCTACTTTGACCCTGATTTCAACAGAATCAATATTACCCAAACTGGGGTCCATCAAAGCTGAGCTGATAGCACGCGGATTTGGCATTCTTTCGGAAACGCACCTGAACCCCGGGTTTGAAACTTCGGCCACCGACCCTACAGGCGATGCCTTTAGCCTGAAATTTGAGGCACTACTCACCTCGACACAAAGCAAAGCACTCAGTCAGCACCTGGGTACCGTATTTTCGATGGACGCCATTGTTCAACCTTTACAAGACGCAGAAACCCCCAAAAGACTGGCCTGTTTTGACATGGACTCTACACTGATCCAGCACGAAGTAATGGACGAACTCGCTTATCGGCACGGCATTGGGGAGGAGATTTCAGCAATTACTGAAACTGCAATGCGCGGTGAAATTTCCTTCAAAGAAAGTTTTAACCGTCGCCTGGCCTGCCTGAAAGGTTTTGATGCCGAACTGATCCCGGGAATTGCACAAAGCCTGAAACTTATGCCGGGCGCCGAAATACTGGTGAAAACACTCAGGGCCAATGGGACAAAAGTCACAATATTATCCGGCGGTTTTGAAAATTTTGCGGTGCATTTACAGAATGCCCTGGGGCCGCTGGATGCCCTTTATGCCAATGTTCTGGAGGTTGAAAATGGGAAATTGACCGGAAGAATCAGCAATCAACTGGTGGATGAAACCCGCAAGCTCACATTGATTAAAACACTGGCTGAACAACAGGGCATCGACGACAGGCAAACCATCGCGGTAGGAGATGGCGCAAACGATATTCCGATGCTGTTACACGCCGGCCTGGGCGTGGCCTATCGCGCTAAACCACTGGTTCAGGAAAAAGCGCAACATTGTATTAACCATACTACCCTGGCGGCGATCCTGTATGTTTTGGGCTACCAGCGCTCAGAATTTGTAGAGCATTAGGAAACGTAGCTTTAGCCGCGTCTACCGGGGCTGAAGTTCCGGCTCCATTGGAGCATTCGGCTTCTTTCCTTAAAACAATGAGGCACTCAGTTCCTCAACCGCCTGTAGCATCTCCGGGTCGTCGGTCAAGGCCTGGGTAATTGCGCCCTGGCATGCGGCAACCGGCTCAATACCGGTCACAATCAGTTTGGCCGCATGCACCAGCAAACGCGTACTTGCGCCCTCTTCCAGGCCATTTCCTTTTAAATTACGCGTCATTCCGGCAAATTTGACGAGTTGCTTCGCAACGCTTTCCTCTACGCCGGATTCCCGGACAATAATCTGTTGCTCCTGCTTTGCGCCAGGATAATCAAACTCTACCGCGACAAAGCGTTGGCGGGTACTCTGCTTCAGATCCTTGAGCACGCTCTGATACCCGGGGTTATAAGAAATGGCCAGGCAGAATTCTTCCCCCGCCTGCACCAGTTCGCCGGTTTTTTCGATGGGCAATACGCGCCGGTCATCCGCCAGCGGATGAATCACCACCGTCGTATCCTTACGCGCTTCGACGACTTCATCAAGATAACAAATGCCACCGCACCGCACCGCACGTGTCAACGGGCCATCTGTCCAGCGCGTCTCGCCGCCGACAATCAGGTAGCGTCCAACCAGATCAGAAGATGTTAAATCATCGTGACAGGATACCGTAATCAGCGGGCGTTTCAGACGCCACGCCATATATTCCATGAAACGACTTTTACCGCAACCGGTGGGGCCTTTAAGCAATACCGGAATTCCATTTTGATACGCAGCCTCAAAAATCTCAATTTCACCCCCCTGTGCGGCGTAGTAGGGTTCTTTCGTGATCATGTAGGTCGAAATTTCTGTGTCCATAATACAAAAGCCTGAAGGTTTACTAAACGTTACGAAAGCCAGTATGTGTGCTCAGCGCCCACAATGCGAATTGAGTTTATTACCATATTAAATAATATCAAGCAAATCACGCATTGAAATATACAACTCCCAACCATATATAGTATATAATTCAATACTAATGTAAGAATCAGGAATATTGCGCTATGAGCAAAGTAATAGAACTCACCAGGGATAACCTGAACGAGGTTATCGACAACAACACGATCGTCATCGTGGATTTCTGGGCAGAATGGTGTGGTCCGTGTAAATCATTTGCACCCACCTTTGAAGCAACTGCTGAAGATCATGATGATGTTGTGTTCGCAAAAGTGAATACCGAAGAACAACAGGAACTGGGCAGTATGTTTCAGATTCGCTCCATCCCGACGCTTATGGTATTCAAAGAGCAAATCGTGGTCTACTCGCAAGCGGGCGCATTACCGGCGTCTGCGTTAAAAGACCTCGTCAAGAATGCTGAAGAACTGGATATGGACATGGTTCGAACACAGATCGCTGAAAAAGAGAAAGAAAGCGCGAAAACGGTGGCGTAAACAACCGCAAAAACCTATTCCTAAGGCGCACTCCGGTGCGCCTTTTTTTTTCAGCATCCGGGGCTAAAGCCTCGCCTCTAATTTGTGATTTGAAACCCCGTTTAGGGCTTTCCCTTTTGTCTTTGCCAGCACTATGTTCTAATTAGCCCTCAAAATTGTATGTAGCAGCTAATAGAAATAATGCGTTTCAAACACTCCGCCCGGATTCTATGCAGACTGACCGCTACCTTTAGTTTGCTCAGCCTGGCATTCCCACAATACGCATGGTCAGAATCTGTCGGCACCCCAAACCAGACACCTGCCCCCGAACTGTTTGACAACATCTGGGAGGGCGCCACGCTCTACCGGAACCCTGATAACCCGACCATTCAGTCTTTCGCCCTGGTCGGGCGCTATCACGGCCAGTACTGGTCGGTTGATGCGAATCAGGGGGACGCAGATGGCTGGGAGAACCGGCGGATTATTTTCGGCTTTGAGGCTGAGCTGAGTGAAGAGCTTCTGTTCCAGGCGCAAATGCACGTAAACGATGATCTCTCACCCGTTTATAAAGGGCTTTATGTTGGCTTTTTTAAGTGGACGCCAAAACAAAAAGATATCTCCGTTAGTTTTGGCCGGCTTGATTATGTGTATGCTGGCCTCGAACGCACTACCTCGTCGAAGGAAATGGTGACAATAGAACGTGGCCTGCTGGTTAACCAACTCATGCCCGGTGAAGTGTTTGGTTTATACAGTAAAAAGAAAATCGGCGCACATACAGTTCAGGCCGGCCTGTTTACGGGATCTACCAGGGAAGAATTCGGAGATTTTAGTTCGGGTCAGGCTGTCACACTCGGTGTAGGACATGAGCTACCTCTGTTTTATGACCAGGGCAGCCTGCATCTGGATTATCTTTACAATGATGGAGACAA
>JAAELZ010000249.1 GCA_024226105.1 Pseudomonadota bacterium
CTGTGTTAAAAGCGAGCTGAGCAACATTGCGGAATAGATCAATATACCACACCTAAATGAGGCTATTTCTACATACCAATTTATCCACACTAAGGCATTGTCTTCTGGCTATTAAAGCTGCTATATTTCAGCGTGGTTAACAAGGAACGATATAGGGTTGCGTGATACAAGGCCAGCCCATAAACAAACAACACTTCGTTCCCACCAACCACTAAGGCCCTCGAACATGGGCAAAACGCGAAGAAATCGCAAGGTTAGAAAGAAAAAATTTTATGGTGCCGGGCGGCAACTACAAAGATACACCCGCTTGGCATCGCGATGATGATTTAATTCATCATTAAAACTCGCATACAGTTGAACTCCCTGAACAAGGGGAAATATCGGGTGCCGACTATTCGGCCATACCGTAAATCGCCAGGCACATGATAGCGTAATACGCGACAGTGTGGATACGGCGCGGTTGACAGGCTCTGAACCTGCCCACACTTTATGCCAGCACGGGCTTCTGAAAACGTTCGCCCATCCTACCCTTAGCGCTCTTCAAGAATTAATTCGGCCTCAGGTGCACGCACCTATGCCAATGATATTGCACGATTTTTATAGCTTATAAACCGTGCAGGTAAACTAACATGAAAAGAATACTATTTAATGCAACGCATGCAGAAGAGCTGCGCGTTGCACTTGTCGATGGACAAACCCTGCTGGATCTGGACCTGGAATCTTCTGTCCGCGCACAACGAAAAGGCAACATTTACAAAGGCGTCGTAACACGCGTAGAACCCAGTCTGGAAGCCTGTTTTATTTCCTATGGCGCGGATCGCCATGGCTTCCTGCCCTTCAAAGAAATATATCGCGGTTACTTCCAGAACTATTCCTCGAAGACCCCGCTCTCCAAGGTCAACATCAAGGATGTGATCAAAGAAGGCCAGGAGTTAATTGTTCAGGTTGAGAAAGACGAGCGCGGAAATAAAGGTGCCGCCCTGACAACGTTTATCAGCCTTGCCGGTCGTTTCCTGGTATTAATGCCCAACAACCCCAAAGGCGGTGGTATATCACGCCGGGTTGAAGGTCAGCAACGGTCCGATCTAAAGCGCGCCATTGATGCCCTGGACATGCCGAAACAGCACGCCATCATAGCACGCACCGCTGCCCTTGGTCGCACTGATGAAGAACTGAAATGGGATTATGAATTCCTCATTCAGTTGTGGACCGCCATTGAAGATGCAGCTGCAAATAGTAAGGCGCCGACGCTGATCTACCAGGAGAGCAACCTGCTGGTACGCGCTATCCGGGATCATCTCAATAACAGCGTGCAGGAATTGATCATTGACGACAAAGAGATTTTTGAGCGTGCCTCGCGTTTTATTTCACAGGTCATGCCACGCAACCTGTCTAAACTTAAAATGCACGATGACAGTACACCCCTGTTTTCACGCTTTCAAATTGAAAATCAGATTGAATCTGCTTTTTCCCGTGAAGTCCAGCTTCCTTC
>JAAELZ010000250.1 GCA_024226105.1 Pseudomonadota bacterium
ACAAAAAATAACTGGTCGAAGCGGCCTTTGCGGATCATCTCCGGTGGCAGAATTTCTATTTTATTGGCGGTCGCGGCAACGAATACATTTTCCGGTTTTTCCTGCATCCAGGTCAGAAACGAGGAGAAAATGGTCATATTGCCACTGGTGATCGTATTGTTCAAAAAGCCGAAACTGTTTTCAAGCTCGTCTATCCACAGCACCACGGGGGCAGCATTTTCAACCGCACGCAAGGCGCGTTCCCATGCCACCTCCGGTGAGCCCCAGCCGCCCGACATTATCAGGTTCATATCGAGCCTGATCAGGGGCAGCCCCCAGGCCGAGGGTATAATTTTGGCGGCCAGTGATTTACCGCAACCGCTAACGCCCATAATGAGGATGCCGGAGGGTGCTTTGATGCCAACATCTTTGGCCTCTTTGCTAAACAATTGCTGTCGGCTGAGCGTCCAGCGCTTAAGTTTCGCCAGGCCGCCCAACTGCTCAATATCAATATACTCATTGACTACCTCCAGGCAGTTTTCTTTCATCAGCACCTGGGCTCTGGCCTGATGAATCCACGTCAGCGCTTCATTCATATCGGCCGGGGAGCGGCTGACGATATTGCGCAGCAGGTCTCTGGATTCATTCAGTGTTAAACCTTGCATGGCGGTTGCGATGTGCATCAGCCAGGTGTCTGGAATGCGCATACCCGAATTGGTTTCCTTGCTCAGGGTGAGCAGGTACTTCAAACGTTCACGGGTGCTCGGTGGCGGCAGTTCCAGCAAAAATATCTCCCGGCTTAGCGCAGGTGGTACCACCATATAAGGGTGTGAGAAAACAATTTTTCCCGGGCGCATTGAAAAAGCATCATAAGCGTCACGTACCGCGCGTAGCAATCTGGGGTTGCCTTCAAAAAAGGCCGGCAGGTCTTTCATCAGGCAGATGGCGTCTTCTTTTGCATTAACCACGAAAGACAGGGCGTCGATGGGATCGCACAGGTTCAGGTCTTTACCCGGCCCATCGCTGAATCCATAGGCTGCCGACCATTGCCAGATCGGGCGCTTGTCTTCGAAATAACTAAATGAGGCTTCGCAGAGCATTCGAGCGAGGCGTTCCTCTTCCCAGCTCACAACATAAATAAGCGGTGTTTTGGCGGCGATAGCGCGTGCTATTTGATTTTCAGACATGTCGTTAATATTGGTCATGGTCAGAAGTAAATTTCAGAGTCATCCAGGTGCGCCAAAAGTAAAGCACTAGTTGCTAGTATAAGCAATGATATCCGTCAAATATCGCTTCGGGGAAAAATTGCAGCTAATTTGTGCAACATCCGGTGTATGCGCATTGCAATAAAGCGGGCGGAGGGGTAACATCGCGTCCCTTTTTTATTGCAGC
>JAAELZ010000251.1 GCA_024226105.1 Pseudomonadota bacterium
GGTGGCGAATTTGATCGGCGAAGAGGGCAGGGGATTTCACTATATTCTTGATGGCATGAACGCAGAGCGCATTCTCATTGCCTCTGAGTGTATTGGAGATGCGCGCTGGTTCATTGAAAAAGCAAGTGATTACGCCCGGGACAGAGAAGTATTTGGCCGGCCGATTGGTCAGAACCAGGGGATTCAGTTCCCGATTGCGCGCGCATTTATCCAGACCGAGGCGGCAGCCGGTATGGTAGAGCGCGCTGCGGAGCTATTTGATGCAGGTAAACGCCCGGGCAGTGAAGCAAATATGGCGAAACTGCTGGCTTCAGAAGCGGCCTGGGAAGCCGCCAATGTGTGTATCCAGACACATGGCGGTTACGGTTTTGCGGAGGAATATGATGTTGAACGAAAGTTTCGCGAGACTCGCCTGTACCAGGTTGCGCCGATATCAACGAATCTGATTTTGTCACACGTGGCGACCCACGATTTGAAGCTGCCGAGATCCTTTTGATGAGCTCAAAGCCGCTTCAAGGATTGCTGGTGGTGGCGTTGGAGCAGGCTGTAGCGGCGCCTTATTGCTCATCCCGTCTGGCGGATGCCGGGGCGAGGGTGATTAAAATCGAGCGTGAGGAGGGTGATTTTGCGCGAGATTACGATCATGTGGCGCTGGGTGAGAGCGCCTATTTTATCTGGCTGAACCGGGGTAAAGAGTCCCTCACCCTGAACATTAAGCAGCAATCTGATCAGGCGCTGCTTGGTCGCATATTGAAGGATGCGGACGTATTTATTCAAAACCTTGCGCCCGGGGCTGCCGCGCGGGCGGGATTTGATTCAAACAGCCTGCGCGCAGATCATCCGCGTCTGATTACGGTTGATATATCCGGATATGGTGAAAAAGGCCCTTATCGCGATATGAAGGCCTATGATCTATTGCTGCAGGCGGAGTCGGGTCTGGCCTCTATTACCGGTTCTGCAGCAGAACCCGGCCGGGTTGGCGTCTCTGTGTGCGATATTGCCTGCGGGATGAACGCCCATTCCGCCGTGTTACAGGCCTTACTCGAACGTGCGCAAACGGGTCGGGGTACGGGCATACAGGTATCCTTGTTTGACTGCATTGCTGACTGGATGACGGTGCCCCTGTTGCACCATGACTATGCGCACAGCGCACCACAGCGCCTGGGTTTGAACCATCCCAGCATCGCGCCCTATGGTGTTTATCGCAGCCAGGACGGTGCCGAGCTTGTATTGTCGATTCAAAACCACCGTGAGTGGCTTAATTTCTGCGAGTTTGTATTGCAAAAGCCGGACCTGGCCGGGCACGCACTATTTGCGAGTAACGTACTTCGCTGTGAAAACAGGGTCGCGCTGGATAAGGAGATTGAGGATGTATTTGCCCAATTAAGCCGTGAGGAATTACTAGACAGGTTGAATCAGGGGCGTATTGCCTATGGCGGCCTGAATTCAGTTGCCCAGTTGTCCACGCATTCACAATTGCGCAGGGCCGTTGTCGATACGCCCTCGGGGTCGGTAGCGCTGGTGGCTTCTCCGGTGATATCCTCAAATGGCACCCCGAAATTCGGCCCTGTACCTGCTATCGGGCAACACAATACAGCGATACGCGAGGAGTTTTCTGATGACGCCTGAAAATGATGATGTTCTGATGCAGTTCGACAAGCTGAAATCCTGGGTTGGCCGGCAGGAGACGCGGATCGATGAGGTAACACCGATGCCCGTGAGGATGATGTCGGCGA
>JAAELZ010000252.1 GCA_024226105.1 Pseudomonadota bacterium
GTGTTTCTACCTGCGCACAGCTATGCGCAAATTGTAGCGCTGGATAAATCGCAAACAATTGATGAGAAACGAACTGGTTGGTTACCCTACATTTTTGCAACCGATTCTCTGGATACCACAATTGGCGCCGCAGCCTTTACAGCCGGCACCATCCAGCCACAGGCCAGTTTATTCGGCACGGGTTTCGTCACTGCAAATGAATCGGCATTGATATCCGGTGCCGCAAATAATTTTCGCCTCGGCAACAGCCGTTTTTTTACCGATGCCTTCATCCTGGTGGATCATTTTACCGATCAACGTTTTTATGTCGACCTTGATAACGACCCGACACAGGCCAAAGCGGGTTCAAATGATTCTGACGAAGACGACTTCGTTACCGGTGTCAGTAACGAGCTGACCCTCAATTTAACCCTGCGATATTCTTTACCCATCGGTGCCACTAAAGATGAAGCACTATCTGTATATACACTCGATGAAGGCTTGCTGATGTCCGAGCCAACCGGTGGCAGCACCTGGAACCCAATGAAAAGTGGCCGTACCTCGCTTGCCAGCCGGCTTTTTTATACTTATCGTGATTTAAGCGACTATGAAGGTAATGAAGATGAGTTACAGGCCAGAACAAACGGCCTGGATTTCTGGCTTGAATATGACAATACCGATTTTCAGCGAAACCCGAGTTATGGCAGCCGCCAGCAATTTAAAATCAGCCGGGATTTTGGCTGGTTTGACAGCTCAGACAGCTGGACAAACCTGGAGTTTGATGCTTCCAAATACTATAACCTGGGTACATCAAACTGGTTCAAGCATAAGGCGCTGGCGCTAAATTTTTGGACATCCAATACGCCGAGCTGGGAAACCAGCCCTGAAAACTCACAAGTCGCATCGCATCGACCCCCACCGAACTATGGTTCGGAGCTCGGCGGCTTTGATCGTATGCGCGCTTACCCTACGGGGCGTTTTCGAGACAAATCTGCCGTTTATTATGCCGCTGAAATGCGCTTCACACCTCAGTTCCAGAAGATGCGTGACTGGCCAATCATTAACTATTTTGACGTCGACTGGTTCCAGATTGTTCCTTTTGTTGAAGCGGGCCGTGTGAGCGAAGATTACAATGCCGACTTGTTTACAAAAGATCTCAAATGGGATGCCGGTATAGGTTTAAGGGCCATGGCCTTTCGCGCCGTGGTTCGGCTCGATTTCGCCGTTTCAGAAGAAGGTGCAGCCGTAGTGGCGATGATCTCCCAGCCTTTCTCGCGACCGGGGAATTAATACCTGAAAGACCCCGCTTTTGTCAGAACGCGTTAACAAAAACCTCCTCATAGAAAAAGGGAGGTAGAGGGAGCATTTAAGGAATGTCCCAACGCACACCCAGGGTATAAGTATTCCCGGGTTGGCTGGCATCGGCTCTCCGGCTATCATCAAAGCGTAATTCTGTATAAATCATTTGCCGAAACCGGTCGAAAGTATAGCGCAAGCCGGCGACCCCATAACGTATTCGGTAGGCACCTGCCTGGGCCTGATCGTTATCTGCTTCCAGTGCATTCCAGCCCCCGACCACCCACCAACGGTTGCTAATATTATACGAACCGAAAACCTCCCAACCCCAGCCGTCAAAATAGACTCCTTCATTCGTTGTTTCATGATTTTCCAGCCTGGCCAGCGTGGTACCCAAATAATACCGGTCACCAAAGCGACGCGTACCGAGCACCAACGCTTTGGCATCACCGTCTATCCCCTGCGCTTTAAGCGCTGACGCATCTTCCTCTTCAACAAAAGCCTGGTTATAGGCAATTCCAATCACCTTTTCACTATTAGATTCTAATAAGGCGCTAAACCCGAACGAATGGCTATAGGTCGCACCGTCAACGTGCGGAATATCCTCATTGTCCTGCACCTGAACATTCAATTTGAACGGTTTTAAGTTTAGGCCTCCGGGCGGAGTATCGATCGAAAAGCGGCCCTGCAGAACACGATCAGCACGGCCCGTGCCACTTGCCCCGCCATCAGTAAGCGCATTGTAGGTTCCACTCGCCTCCCCGCCAAAGGCTTCAAAACGATCCGTAATCCCCGAAACCTGGTAATAACTTGACCAGTTTTTCCCAAAAACAAGTGTCGTAGACGGTGTTTGCACGCCCGCATAGGCCAAACGCGCTGCGGCTTTTGCATCCTCATCTCCCAGCCTGTCGGATCCACCACGCAACTGACTCACTGTATCAAAAACGTTAAAGCCAACTTCAGCCCGGCCAAACAGCCAGAATCGAGGCCGAAACTGCAGTTCCCCATTCAAACCCACACGGCTGCCGCCATCATCCCAATTATTTTCCTGTGAATCGCTATAGCGAAAACGCACACTTCCATAAGCCTGAATCGATGTATGATCTCTGTATTTATATTGAGGCGTTTCCTTTAGCTCGGTCGTCTTTGATACCAGAGGATCTTCTCCTGCATTCAGTTCCCGCTCTTTGGCTTCCTCATCGACCTCCTCGTTGGCCTCCTGAAACTCAGCGGTCTTTGCTGTCAGCGGATCATTGTCTGCGTCGAGTTCCCTCTTTTTAGCCTCTTGCCCGACCTCCTCGTTTATTTCCTGTACCTGCGGTTCAGCCGCCCAAATACCTGGAGCAAAAACCACCACAGACAGCACGAGCCAAATCAGAGCTACAGGTAAATAACCGGAAATCACCTTGTGCACCTGATCAAATCTCATGCAAGCAACACTACTACCCTACGCTAATGGGCTTCCAACCAGCGCGAGACCTGTTCGAATAACACCTCTTCCATACCATCAAAAAAATGATCCGCCCCCTCTACAACCACCTGGCTGTATTGAGGGTTTCCCGAAGCACGGCTCGCCCTGTCCGACGCTGAGCCAAGTACACCCTCTAAATCATCACTGCCATAAATATCCAGCGTCGGCACCGAAAATTTTTCAAAATAGTCGACAGATCCGACATTCATCCCGATACCGATAAAGCCTTTTACGGCTATCTCGGTGTTCGCCAGAAAATGACTGGCCATGCGCGAACCCATACTGTGTGCGACGATATAACTGCCCGTTGCACCCTGATCTTGCAGAAAACCCAATGCCGCCGCGATACGTGGATCTGCTTCATCAATAATCGCATCATAAGCCTCCGGTTCAGCTTCATTGTCCAGAATTGGCAACTGAATAGATAGCGTTGTCCAGCCCGCTTCCGCCAGTTGAACCCGCAGCGGGTTGATAACTTGTGGCCAGTCGGGATGAGCGCCTACGCCATGCAACACCAGAACAGCGTTCTGTCTGGCGGGGTCTGCCAGAGTATGCAACCCCAGAAATTCACTCTGCCCGTCATTGATATCCACCGGTTCACCGTCAAATAGATCACCCACGACCTGATCCTTCCAGCGTTGTTCTTTGGCCAGGTCTGAAGCCTGTGCAGAAGGTATGGCAATAAGTAGAAGACTGAGTAAGGTAAGTATTTTCATTTGGTTAACCCTTTATATTTGCGTATATTTTTCATAGGATGCGGTGAACATAGTGAACCGCATCATCTTTCATCCGGAGCATACCCCGGTTAAAAAAACCGATTTATCACCCTCCGGACTGCCACACTAATGCACTCCTGACAATAGGCGAAATGACTCATTATTTTCAACTATCCCGCCGGCATCCACCCTCTACCCCATCAGGAGACAAAACCGTCTGTATCAATTGCGCCTGGCGTGTCAAGGGCTTGCGCTATAGTCGTGATTTCTATGCCGGGGCTTGAGCATAACGTCTGCAAACTGACATTATGCAATCAGGGCCGATAAAGGTCAAACCTCAGTAATTTGCTTTTAATCGATCCCTGGGGTGGTTTACCCGTTATATACGGGGCTTTGAGCCCGCGTTTTACCACCACCCGCTTTTGCGCGATGGCCATTGCATTGTCGAACAGCTTTTTTTCATTACTGTCTGACGGTGCGTCGGTCAGGCGTTGCATCAGGCGCATGGGTTTTTTTGCTCTGGCGCGCTTGAGCGCTTTGTCAGTGAACATCGGGTCCAGATATACCAGATCAAATACGTCCGGCAAATCAGGGCACCGGCTCCGGGTTAACGAAAAATCGGCCCGCGCCGCGTCCAGGTGCACAAAATGCAGGCGTTCCGCCAGTTCGGTATCCGCTAGATTGTCTCGCGCCTGTAGCAACAACTGGTACACCACGGGATTACGCTCCACCGAAACGATACGCCTCCCGGAAAGCGCGATGTGCAGTGCATCGCCTCCCCAACCCGCAGTCAAATCCAGCACA
>JAAELZ010000253.1 GCA_024226105.1 Pseudomonadota bacterium
TCCCAATGCAATGTACCGAGCCAAACAGACCGGCGATGAAGGCAGCAAACAGGAACATAGCTTTATATTCTTTTGAGTGGGCTGGACAATAGGTGACGAAACAGGGGTTCCCCGGAGCCAGCCTAAAAGGGTGTGCGTTATTTGGCTGCCGTTTTAGACAGGTCGCTTACATCGTCATATTCAGGAGGGAATTTTTTGAGGACTTTTACCATATCTTCATTGTAATCAGATTGCGTCTGTAGGCTGGCTGATAACCTTCGAGTAACGGACAGGCGCCATATGTCGGTGTCGTTATTAATATCCCGAATATTGATGGTAAGTGCGGCGTCTTTCTTTGGCACAGCCATTTTTTCTGAAAGCGTTCGAGGCTTGAGCTTGGTAGACTCGAGTTGCGGGCCCTTAATATCCTTTAACTCATACACATACTGAATTACGATATCGGCTGATTCATTGTTAAAACGCAGCCCTTTACTTTTCAATGCTGCCAGCAACGCCTTGCTCAGAAGCTTAACCTGGTCCGCACGTTGTTCATCGCTGACTTTCAATGGCTGGATACGAAATGTCATGTATTCATCAAACGGGGCTTCCCTGTTGTAGGAAATTGCCAATCCGGCTTCGGTTTCATCGGTTACAAATTTTTGCTTGTTTTGCCTGAACATCAATGCAAGGTTGGTACGGCTATCGGCATTGCGCAGCGCTTCCTCCTGGGTGATTTTTCCATCCAGGCACAATTTGTACAGATCATCATCAAAGGTTTGATGGACCAGGTGGCGGGCTTTGCTCATTGCCGCTTTTATCTCGTGCAATTTACCTTTCTGGATGAGGTCTGAAATGTGCGGTGTATTGATCATTATTTCTGTCGTAGCCACGCGTTTACCCTCGATTCCATCACATAGTCGTTGTCCGACAACGACTCTAAGGTACAGGGATATATCCGCCAGAATTTGATTGCGAACATCAAATGGGAAGAAATTAATAATACGGTCCAGTGCCTGGTTCGCACTATTCGCATGCAGAGTTGACAGGCACAGGTGACCGGTTTCCGCATACATCAAAGCATGTTTCATGGTTGCGGCATCACGAATTTCCCCGACCATAATTACGTCCGGTGCTTCGCGCATGGCGTTTTTCAGGGCCGCTGCGTAGGAATGTGTATCCAGTCCCACTTCCCGTTGATTAATCAGCGACTGGTGGTGCTCGTGTATGAATTCGATCGGGTCTTCGACCGTCAGAATATGATCGGCCTGTTGCCGTGCCCGGTAATCAATCATGGAGGCGAGCGTGGTAGATTTCCCGGTTCCGGTTCCGCCTACCAGTAATATCAGGCCGCGTGGTTCGGTGATGAATTCTTTTAGTTGTTCGGGCAGTCCCAATTCATCAATTGAAGGGATATCTGTTTTAATATGACGCGCTACCAGAGAGATACCGCTGCGTTGTCTAAATACGTTAATGCGAAAACGCCCTGAGTTGGGGATATGCAGGGCGATATTGAGTTCCAGCATTTTTTCGAATTCCTGAATTTGTGATTCTGTCAAATCAGCGTAGATCATCTTCTGCGCTTCATCTCTCGTGATCACGTCAATCGATAATGGCGAAATCTTTCCTTCCACTCTAACCATCGGCAGAGCGCCCGAGGTAATATACAAATCAGAACCTTGTAACTCGATTAGTTTTTTCAGGCAATCTTGTAAGTCCATCGAATTTATCTAGTCAGTTATTTGGGGTCAGGTAAGTTTTCAGCAAAGTATTCAGGCATTCATGGGCGGTGTATTTTGTGGTTTACACTTAAGCAAAACCAGGCTCGGACAATTGACGACAACATGCGCCCTCAACAGCTCTATTAATTCCACAGCAAATCATTTCAAATCGACCGTACACATGAGTACGGCATTCTATAAGATGATTTATCGCAATAAAAGATACGCCTGCTTTTACTGTCCCACTTTTAGAGATGTTGTCCAGCGTGTCCGCGGATGCACCTGTTGCCAGAAGTGCTAGCAGCGCCAAAAATGCTGGAAAAAGCGGGCTATTTTAATCTTCATACTTAGTTTTCAAAATCAGTTTGCCGGAAAATGTTGTCGGAAGTTTAGCATAAGTTATTCCGCATCAAGGTCTAGAATAGCCGCATTTTGGTGCTGTGTGCGCGGTGATTTGTATGACCGTACTCATTGTTCCGATGTACGGGAATTTATCGCTATAAATGGTTAAAATAGCCTGCGTTTTTTATGATTAAAATAAGTATGTCTATCTGTATACGAACTGCGAGGCGCGAAGATGCACCGCAAATATTCCAGTTTATCTGTGATCTGGCCGAATATGAAAAAGCCCTGAAAGAGGTTAAATGCACCGCAAAATCACTGGCAGACAGCCTGTTTTCCGATACTTCGGTTGCCCAGGCCCTGATGGTCGAGGATCACGGGCAGGCGATTGGTTATGCGATCTATTTCTTTAATTTCTCTACCTGGCTGGCGGCCAAAGGCCTGTATCTGGAAGATTTGTATATTGATCCGGCCCACCGGGGTAAGGGCGCGGGTATCGGGCTGATGAAAATGCTGGCAAGGCAAGCGAAGAAGCAGGGTTGCATGCGTTTTGAATGGAGTGTGCTGGACTGGAACACCCCGTCGATCGATTTTTATGAAGCGATCGGTGCGCAGTCGCAGGACGAATGGCTGGGATACCGGCTCGAAGGTGCCGCATTGGATTTACTGGCCAGTTCTTAAATTCAGACAGGAAGGCGCAATACTCTCCTTGATATGGAGTCGGGACTTCAGTCCCGGTATATACAGCTAATGCGGGACTGAAGGGAACCTCTAATAATTCATGAATGATCACCTTAAGTTAGAAAAACTCAATCTCTGCGTTCCAATCCTTCGCAATAGCTCGCTATTACGTGCGGATTGCGCCTTGATCTTGAGCTTTTCTAAACTTAATCTGAAGCACCCAGAATTAATAGAGGTTCCCTGAAGTCCCGCCTCCATATCGTACTGGGAGCAGTTGCGATACGCTTTAAGTTATTCCTTTTCCAGTCCTTGCTGCAACAAGGCATCAGAATTGAAAAGCGATCTCAGATTACGCTCCACGCGTAAATCGAGGTATACATCAGGCTGTTCGCTACTCAACAGTGATGTCATTTCGCCGCGCTCGTAATCGGAAACAAAAATAGCCCGCCTGAAACTTTCCGAGAAAAATCGCCGTATGGCCTCGCCAAATGAATCGTACACGATCACCGCCGTGAATTTATTTTTCGCACAACCGTTAAAAACCACGGCTGATTCTTCAGCCTGTTTAGACGATTCGCCGGCCCGGTTCATTGATATGGCAGCGTAGAAATCACTGGCGCAGGGTTTGACCGGCAGTAGGGTAGAGCTCAACTCTTCCAGTTCATCCCCTTGATCTATGATAATCGCCAGGTCTCCTTTTTTAACCGTCGTCTCGCGTCGCATTTCGCCCATAGAAAGTTCGGGTTCCAGTGTTGGTAATCGTTTTCTCAACTGCTGCATGATATGTTGATAGGCAATAAAGGCGCCCAGGCTAGTCCAGTGTGTATCTGATTTGAAATACAGGCGCTGCTCGGGGTGAATACCCTGATAGGCGAAGAGC
This sequence comes from Pseudomonadota bacterium, assembly GCA_024226105.1. Taxonomy (GTDB): domain Bacteria; phylum Pseudomonadota; class Gammaproteobacteria; order Arenicellales; family Poriferihabitantaceae; genus JAAELZ01. The sequence continues at coordinate 3,601 of JAAELZ010000253.1, forward strand.
ACGGGTTCAAGTTCAATATAGGCAGAATATTTTGCCTCTTCAGACAGATAGGCCAACAGCTGGTCGAGCACGGTGATGCCGGAGTGTCGCTGGATACGTGGTGGTAAATAGCTTGAATACAGCGTCATCTTGTTGGGGATCGGGGCAATAAGATATTCAATGCCCTGGCTGTTGAGCCATTGCTGCTTTTTAAGCAATTGCTGTTCCCATTGGGCCAGGGATTCTTTACTGAGTTGTTTCTGCCCGATATGGTCTTTCAGAGAATCCCTTTTGTCCATGAACAACCAGTCCTGCTCGCCGCGAATAACCAGCCAGGTCGGCGATTTTTTGAAATATTTTTTCTTAAAATGCTGGCTGCGTTTGATGAGTTCTGAGCGTAAACCATAGTGATCGTCAAACCAGGCAGTAAATTGTGCAGGGTAGTCATTGAGCAGCTGCCAATCCCATCGCCATTCAGGCGGGCTCGCCAGGCTGCGTTTTTCCCGGCTGGAGAACTCAGTAGCATCATTGAATAAAAGCAGGGGTGCCGTAGTGGCAAGCAAAAATACGACAACCAGGGTTATTTGTGAGAGTTTTAACGACATTTGAGCGATTCCCCTAAAACCTGAAGTAAATAAACGGGTTGTAGGACTGCGTGGCAATTTCCAGAATCGATAAATAGAACACAACAGCTAATAGCAATAATCGGCACACGTATCCGAGGTTCAAGGCAGAGCTTTGTATTCCAGCTATTCGTTTATAGTGCGCCACTATGCCATGATAAAGGGGAGCCACCAGCAGCAGGCCAACTATAAGAATGCCATAAAATTCTGGATCCAGGTGAATGGCCGCGCCCGGGTGGACAGACATCGAAACCGGCCAGCTATACATAGCCGACAAATAGCTCAGGCTGTAATCCAGTGTGTCGGCCCGGAAAAACACCCAGGCACTCAGCACCACCAGCAGCATGTAACTATGCTGAACAATTAGTGGAGATTTATCCAGTGTCCTGCCCCATCGGCCACGTTCGAGGGCGAGAAAGAAGCCGTGCATCAAACCCCAGAGAATAAAGTTCCAGCTCGCGCCATGCCACAGGCCGGTTACCAGGAACACCAGGAACAGGTTGAACGCGGTTCTGACGTTCCCGCGGCGATTACCACCCAATGGAATATACAGGTAATCCCGAAACCAGTTGGACAGGGAGATATGCCAGCGGCGCCAGAATTCGCGGATTGAGCGCGCAATATAGGGAAAATTGAAGTTTTCCAGAAACTTAAAACCAAACATTTTGCCCAGGCCAATTGCCATATCTGAATAACCGGAGAAATCAAAATAGATTTGCAGGGCGTAGCAAAGAATGCCTAACCAGGCGGTCAGGAAGCCAATTTCATTTGCAGGTAAGGAAAATATGCTGTCGGCGACAAAGCCCATCGGGTTGGCAATCAGCATCTTTTTGCCGAGGCCGAAAATGAAACGTTCGATACCGGAAGCAAACAGTGGAATTGATTGCACGCGATGTCTGATTTGCGCACTGATATCATGATAACGCACGATGGGCCCGGCGATTAATTGCGGGAACAGAGCGATATATAAACCCACATCAAACACCGAACGTCGCGCACGATTGGTATGCCGATACACATCGATCAGGTAGGACATGGCCTGAAAGGTGAAAAAAGAGATACCAATGGGCAGATGGATATTTTCAGGAACGCTCAGCTGCCATTGTGGCGGTAGCAGCAGGGCATTTATATTGCTCATCAGGAAAATGGTGTATTTAAAATAGACCAGAGGCAGCAAATTAAAACCAAGCATAACTGCCAGCAGCCATTTTCTACGTGAAGATTGCTCAGACGCTTCCAGAGCCCTGCCAAAAGCCGTATTCAGGATAATACTAGCCAGCATCACCAGCACGTACGTGCCTTCGCCCCAGGCATAAAACAGCAGGCTGGCAAGTAATAACAGCAGGTTACGCAGGCGTTTTCCTGCAAGCCAATGGCAAAACAGTACCAGCGGTAGAAACAGAAATAGAAAAATGGCAGACGAGAATACCATTGCCTAACCCCTATACCTCATGGTTTGCTCAGGGGTTCATGGCAATGACGTTCAGAAAATCTTCGCCATAGCGTTCCAGTTTTTTTGCCCCAACCCCTGAGATTTGCTCCAGTTCATCACTGTCCTGCGGGCGATCCTTTGCCATTGCGATCAGGGTCCGGTCATGGAAAATCACGTAGGGTGGCACGTTTTGTTGTGATGCGAGCTCGGTGCGCAGGGCTTTGAGGGCATCAAACAGGGGCTGGTCTTCAGTTTTGAGTTCAAGTAAGGCGGCTTTTGTACGTTTTTTCGACGTGGCGGCTTTCTCTTTTTTGACGCTCTGGCGAAAGTAGATGGTTTTGTCGCCTTTTAGTATCGCCCGGCATTTTTCAGTTAGATGGATACTACCGAATCCCTCGACATCTACCTGCAGGTAGCCGCGTGCGATGAGTTGTCGAAACAGGCTGCGCCATACCGTTTTATTCAGATCAGCACCAATTCCAAAGGTGGAAATCTGATCGTGGTGATTATTTTGTAAACGCGGGTTATCACTCCCGCTCAGAACGTCAACCAGGTAGCTTACGCCGAAACGCTGCCCGGTGCGGTAAACACAGGACAGGGCTTTTTGAGCGGCCTCGGTGCCGTCCCAGGTGGTCGGCGGGTTCAGGCAGTTATCGCAGTTACCACAAGGTTCATCCAGTGTTTCGTTAAAGTATGCGAGTAGCGCCTGTCTGCGGCAGGAGGTCATTTCACAAAGTGCCAGCATGGCATCCAGTTTTTGCAGCGTGATGCGCTTATAGTGTTCGCTGCCCTCGCTTGCCTGCAGCATCTGGCTTAGGGTAATGACATCATTGAGCTGGTAGGCCATCCAGGCATTGGCGCGTTCACCATCGCGTCCGGCACGCCCGGTTTCCTGATAATATGCTTCGATACTTTTGGGCAGGTTAAGGTGTGCCACAAAACGCACATCGGGTTTATCAATGCCCATACCAAAGGCTATGGTAGCGACAATAATCAGGCCTTCTTCTTTGAGAAAGCGGGATTGATTGCGTGCGCGCACCTCGTTCGGAAGGCCAGCGTGATACGGCAGAGCAGGGCGTCCCTGATCGCTGAGCCAGGCGGCAATATCATCTACTTTCTTGCGTGACAGGCAGTATACGATACCGGCGTCATTTTCATGGTGTTGCTGAAGAAAGGTCCAGAGTTTTTGCTTGCTTTGCCCGCCTTCGGCGATAGTGTAGGTGATGTTGGGGCGATCAAAGCTATTAATAAACTGCTTTGCCTGGTGCAGGGAGAGCTGATCAACGATTTCCTGCCGGGTACGCTGGTCTGCGGTTGCGGTCAGTGCAATGCGAGGTACCCCGGGGAAATGGTCTGCGAGTATTTTGAGTTGCTGGTATTCCGGGCGAAAATCATGTCCCCACTGCGAAACACAGTGCGCCTCATCGATGGCGAACAGCGCGATATTTGCCCGGCTCAGCAGCTGGAGGGTTTCAATCTTAAGCAGGCGTTCCGGTGCGATATAGAGTAAATCGAGCCGGCCCTGCAGTAAATCCTGTTCCACACCTTGTCGGGTCTGGAAATCCTGGCTGGAGTTAATGAAAGCACCGCGTATGCCCAATGCCTGCAAGCCGTCGACCTGATCCTGCATCAGGGCAATCAACGGTGAGACAATAACGCCCACACCTTCGCGTATCAACGCGGGAATTTGATAACAAAGCGATTTGCCGCCCCCGGTCGGCATTAAAACCAGGGCATCATCTCCGGCGATAATGGCATCAATGATGTCGGCCTGGTAGTGGCGGAATTGATCGTAACCAAAATACTTAGAGAGCAGAGCCTGTGCCGGGTTAGCTTCCTTTTCTGTAGCAGTGTGTGGCATTTTTATTTATATGTCATTGCGAGCAAAGCGCGGCAATCTAAATTTTTGTATAGCCACGGGGTATAACCATTTAGATTGCCATGTCGCTCCGCTCCTCGCAATGACAAACGTTCTTCCTTGATGTGATGAATTACTAAACAATCTGCGCCAGCATCTCTTCCGTTGCCTGTTTTAGCCCCACAAACAGTGCGCGTGCAACAATTGCGTGTCCGATATTTAGTTCGCGAATGACACTTATATCTGCGATCTGGCGGGTATTGGTATAGTGCAACCCGTGCCCGGCGTTGACGTGAATGCCAATCGAGTCGGCGTACTCAGCAGCTTTTAGTACACGTTCAAATTCATGCTGCTCGCCTTCGGGGGTAGCCTGATCCGCGTAGGCACCGGTATGTAATTCAATCACCGGTGCGCCTATTTCCTTTGCTTTATCGATGTGTTTGATGTCCGGCTCGATAAACAAAGAAACCCGAACGCCTGCTTCGCCCAGTTGTCGGGTTGCTGAGCGTATTCGATCAAATTGCCCGATCACATCCAGCCCGCCTTCGGTGGTCAGTTCTTCTCGTTTCTCCGGCACGATGCAGCAATCAGAAGGTTTGACTGCGAGTGCGATATCCACCATTTCCTGCGTGGCCGCTAACTCCAGATTTAGCCGGCGCGAGGTGTAGTTCATCACTGCAGGCACATCCATATCCTGAATATGCCGCCGGTCTTCACGCAGATGAATGGTAATCGCTTCAGCGCCGGTTTTTTCGATCTCCTTAACCGCTTCCAGCAGATCCGGGTACGTGGTGCCGCGCGCCTGGCGAATGGTAGCAACGTGGTCGATATTAACGCCTAAAACGGTTGGGTATTTCATGGCTTAAACTAAGTTGAAAACGTGGTGCCTGATGATAGACGCCCTGACAATCTGAAGCTATAGCAAAATTGAAAACTTCCATGACCGAACGTGCGTAATAGAAATCAAAAATGTATTCCCCTTTGTTTGAGGGTGTCGAAATAGTCGGGTTTAACGTACCCCTCTTTGTCAAAGAGGGGTTGGGGGAGATTTATTTGTAATACAAAAAGCTGAATTATCAGATTTTCAAATCCCCCATTACCCTCTTTTACTAAGGGGGAGGCACGTTTGTCACTTTGCACATCCTGTCACAAAGCGGGAGTGGCGTTCCAATATTATGTTGATGCCTTTTCCGAAGCCTGTTGCATCTCCCACATCTGTGCGTATAGCCCGTTATTAGTGATTAAAGAGGCATGATTTCCCTGCTCAGCCACGCGGCCATGGTCAAGCACGATAATCTGATCTGCATGAGTAATGGTGGACAGGCGATGCGCGATGATCAGTGTGGTATTGCCTTTGGAGACGTCTTCAATTGCCGCCTGGATGGCTTTTTCCGAGCGGCTGTCCAATGACGAAGTTGCTTCATCAAAAACCAGGATGGGTGCGCCTTTTAGCACCATACGCGCAATGGCGACACGCTGTTTTTCGCCACCGGAAAGTTTTAAGCCGCGCTCACCGACCAGGATGTTGTAACCCTCTGGGTGTGATTCAATCAGTTCGTGAATCTGTGCACGTTTGGCCGCGTGAATAACATCTTCCTGGGCGGCGTCCGGCTTACCGTAACGAATATTAAAGCCGATGGTTTCATTGAACAAAACGGCTTCCTGCGGCACCAGGCCCATGACTGAGCGCAGACTGTCCAGGGTGGTGTGTTTGATGTCCTGTCCGTCAATTAATATACGCCCACTATCGGGATCGTAAAAACGAAACAATAAACGCGAAAGGGTGGATTTACCGGAGCCGGAAGGGCCGACGATGGCCAGGGTTTCGCCGCTTTTGAGCGTGAAGTTGAGCGATTCAAGCAGGGGCAATTCGGGGTTGTAACGAAAGCTGACGTTCTCAAAAGTGATCTCCCCGGTTTTGAGTGCCAGTGGTTGGGCGTCCCCGGTTTCTGTGATGTCGGGATTTTCTTCGAGTAAATCAAATATACGCTGCATATCAATCAGGCTGTGCGTAATCTCGCGATACATTGAGCCGAGGAAATTGAGCGGGATATAAAGCTGAATCAGGAAGGCGTTGATCATCACAAAATCACCCAGTGAAAGGCTTTTATTGGCAACACCGCTGGCGGCCATGATGAGCAGGGAGGTCAGGCCAATCGCGATAATAAACGCCTGGCCGATATTCAAAAATGCCAGTGAGGTGGTGCTTTTCATCGAGGCGATACGCCAGCGATCCAGGATGGTGGTAAGCCGGCCGGTCTCAATATCCTCGTTGCCGAACACCTTAACCGTTTCATAATTGAGCAAAGAATCCAGCACGTTGGTGTTCGAGCTGGATTCCGCTTCGTTCATTTCAACCCGAAAACGCGTTCGCCATTGGGTTATTATGAAAGTAAAGGTGGCGTAGAGCAGGATGGTTAAGCTTGTCACCCAGGCAAACCCGGGGTCGAATTTGTACCAGAGTATTCCGATGACCACACTGATTTCGAAAAATGTGGGCAGGATGTTGAATACGAACAAACGCATGAAGCCGTTGATGGCGCGTGTACCGCGCTCGATATCGCGTGATAGTGCCCCGGTTTTTCGATCCAGATGAAACGCAAGTGATAACCTGTGCAGCTGCTTAAAGACCTCCAGTGAAATGGAGCGAATGGTATTAATCGATGCGCGTGCGAAGATAATGTTGCGTAGTTCGTTAAACAATATTGAGCTAAAACGCAGTAGCCCATATGAGATTAGCAGCATCATGGGGATGATCACCAGAGCGTTTTCAGGGCTTTGATCGAGTTGGTCTACGATGCTTTTTAGTACAATGGGGACACCGATGTTGGCCAACTTGGCTGCCACGAGGAATACTAAACCGGCAATGACCCGTGAGCGATAGCGCCAAAGGTAGGGCCAGAGCAGGGAGGCGGTGTGCCAGTTGGGTTTTAGTTTGCTGCTGGCCGGCTGGTGGTAGGACATTAATTTGTTGTTATATGGGCTTTGGTGGATGCGCTACGCTTATGCCACCCTACTTTGAGGCTTCGTTGTAGGGGGGGATAAGCGCTAGCGCACCCACCATCCAGCTAGAGTGCCATGTAATCAGCCTGGGTGCAACGCATCCACCCATTTACTGCTCAGTTTTTGTAAATGCAATCCTGCTATCGTCAAAACCAGCCTTAACCGTATCACCCGGCACGAATTCTGCCGCAAGTATTTTTTGTGACAGCGGGTTCTCCAACTCAGCCTGAATTGCACGCTTGAGTGGTCGAGCCCCGTAAACCGGATCAAAACCGGCCTCACCCAGAAAATCAAGTGCGGCATCGCTGATAACAAAGCCAATGTCCTGCTCTGAAAGACGCTGTGCCAATACATCAACCTGCAGACTGGCAATTTGCCTGATTTCAGCTTTATCCAGCGGATGAAATACCACCGATTCATCGAGGCGGTTGATAAACTCCGGCCGGAAATGCTGGCCGACCACTTCCATAACCGCAGTTTTCATCGCCTCGTAGTTTTCTTCGCCGGCCATTGTCTGGATCAGATCAGAACCGAGGTTTGAGGTCATGATAATGACCGTGTTGCGAAAATCAACAGTGCGGCCATGGCCATCGGTCAGGCGGCCATCATCAAGCACTTGCAACAGGATGTTGAATACATCGTGATGCGCTTTTTCAACTTCATCCAGCAGGATAACGGAGTAGGGCTTACGCCGCACGGCTTCGGTTAAATAACCGCCCTGTTCATAACCAACGTAACCCGGAGGTGCTCCGATGAGGCGGGAAACTGAATGCTTTTCCATGAATTCAGACATATCAATGCGAACCATGGCTTCATCCGTATCAAACAAAAACGTTGCCAGTGCTTTACTGAGCTCGGTTTTGCCCACACCAGTCGGCCCCAGGAACAGGAATGAACCATTAGGGCGGTTGGGATCCGATAAACCCGCGCGGGAGCGACGAATCGCATTGGATACCGCAACAATAGCTTCCTTCTGGCCAATCACCTGTTTGCCCAGTTCAGCTTCCATTTGCAGCATTTTCTCGCGTTCGCCTTCGAGCATTTTAGCGACAGGAATGCCCGTCCAGCGTGAAACCACATCGGCAATCTCTTCTTCGGTAACGGTGCTGCGCAGCAGGGTGAATTCGGCATTTTCAGCCGTATTCGCGCTTTCAAGCTTTTTTTCCAGTTCAGGAATGCGCCCGTACTGGATTTCCGACATCTGTGCCAGATCTCCGGCTCGATGGGCAGCTTCCAGTTCAGTTCGAGCGCGCTCGATTTCTTCCTTGATATGAGCCGAACCCTGAACCGCTGCTTTTTCCGCCTTCCAGACTTCGTCAAGTTCACTGTACTGACCTTCCATTTCAGCGATTTTCTCGTTGAGTTCTTCAAGCCGGTTTTTTGATGCCTCGTCGGATTCCTTTTTGAGCGCCTCGCGTTCCATCTTGCGCTGGATCAGGCGGCGTTCAAGTTTATCCATTTCTTCAGGCGAGGAGTCGATTTCCATACGAATCATGGATGCAGCCTCGTCGATCAGGTCGATGGCTTTGTCCGGCAATTGCCGATCAGAAATATAACGATGCGAAAGGGTGGCAGCGCTGATAATCGCAGGGTCGGTAATCTCCACGCCGTGATGCACTTCATAACGTTCCTTAAGACCTCGCAAAATGGCGATAGTGTCTTCAACCGTGGGTTCCTGGATAACCACTTTTTGAAAGCGGCGTTCCAGAGCAGCATCTTTTTCGATGTTCTCTCGGTATTCGTCCAGCGTGGTGGCGCCAATACAATGCAATTCCCCGCGTGCCAGCGCTGGTTTTAACATATTGCCGGCATCCATCGAGCCTTCGGTTTTGCCCGCACCCACCAGCGTGTGGATTTCATCAATAAACAGGATCACCGAGCCTTCCGCTTTAGCAATATCGTTGAGCACAGCTTTTAAACGTTCTTCAAAATCCCCTCGGTATTTTGCACCGGCAAGCAGAGCACCTAAATCCAGTGATAACAATCGCTTATGACGAATACCTTCGGGAACTTCGTTGTTGACGATACGTTGTGCCAGGCCTTCAGCAATAGCCGTTTTACCCACGCCGGGTTCTCCGATCAATACCGGATTATTTTTTGTGCGACGTTGCAGTATCTGTATGGCACGGCGGATTTCATCGTCGCGCCCGATAATGGGGTCAATCTTCCCCTGCTCAGCTCGTTCGGTCAGATCGATGGTGTATTTGTCCAGTGCATCGCGCTGTTCTTCTGCGTTCGGGTCCGTAACCGCCTGGCCACCGCGCATTTCATCAATCGCCTTGCTGATTAAATCACGGGATAATCCAAGCGCTTTCAGCGTTTTGCCGAGTTGGCCTTTATCCTCAAGAGCAGCGAGCAGGAATAATTCGGAAGCGATGTAATCATCACCTTTTTTCTGAGCGTACTTGTCACAAAGATTGAGCAGTTTGCCCAGGTCATTCGACATATGTACTTCGCCTTCCGCACCTTCTACCTGCGGCATGGTCTCAATCATTTTGTCCAGATTTGAACGCAGTTCGGGAATTACCGCACCGGTCTTGGTCAATAACGGCCGGACCGTGCCACCCTGTTGATCAAGCATTGTCAGCATCAGGTGTGCCGGTTCTATAAACTGGTGGTTACGACCGACAGCCAGACTTTGTGCATCTTGCAGAGCCAGCTGAAATTTTGATGTTAATTTGTCCATTCTCATCGTATAAGCCTCATAAATAAGTTTTCATGTTTTATTTAGGGATTAAATATAAGAATTCAAACGCAAAATGTGAACTATTTCCATGCTGGGATCGAGATATTCAAATCAATGACCTCCCCCTTAGAAAAAGGGGGATTGAGGGGGATTAGATATGTCAAGTACACTTGATAGCGCGTCGTATTTGCCGGCACTGAAAAATCTCCCCCAACCCCTCTTCGTCAAAGAGGGGAGCTTTTCGAATTACCCTTTTTTCCCCGGCTTTTCGTAAAAAACATAACTCGTGGAATAATCGCTGAACTCAAAATAGACCTTTGATTCGTCGGGATCATTTTGCAGATTCAGGTTGCTATCCAGCACGCCATAGCCAAATCGATAAGGGCGGGGTGTACTGCCATTTGTGCTGACGGCGGTTGAGAGCTTATCGATCTCGACAAAACGTTTCACCAGTTTTTCTCCGGCATATATCTCAAGTACGCCGTTGGTGCCCGTCCAGTTTTGTACGGCACGGCTGAATTTGTTTTGGGTTTCCTGAGTGCAGGCGGTTACCAGCAAAGCGATCAGAGGGAACAGGGCAAACAGGGTAATCTTTCGAGTAGACATGTGATAAAGGCTTGTATTGTGTGGCAGGATTGACTGGTGGTAAGCATACCTGAAATCGAGCCTGCGATGCTCGAAAAATCCACACACATGGATTGGCAAATTGTCGCCACGCAGGTATGCTAGCTCAATCTAATAAAGTGACATTTATAACCATGCTAAATATTGCCGTGATTGGTGCCAGCGGAAGAATGGGTGGCGCGATTATTCGCGCGATTCAGAATGATGCAGCGATTTCGCTAAGTTGCGCGCTGGAGCGCCCTGAATCAGGAGTCCTTGGCCAGGATGCCGGTGTGCTTGCAGGCACCGGGCCACTGGGCATAAGCGTCGTAGATAACCCGAAGGAGCAGGAATTTGATATCATGATCGATTTTTCGACACCCGCGTCAACCCTGCTCAATATCGAGTTTTGTAACAATGCCGGTCGGGCGATTGTAATTGGGACCACGGGCATGAACGATGAGGTGCTGGAAAAAATGCGCCAGGCTTCAGAGCAAATCCCTGTGATGTTTTCTGCCAATTACAGCGTTGGCGTCAACCTGACCGCAAAACTGCTCAAGATGGCCGCAGCGGTCATTGGCGACGATACTGATATCGAAATTATAGAAGCCCATCATAAACACAAAGTTGATGCGCCATCCGGTACCGCCTTATTACTCGGTAATGCGATTGCAGATGAACAGGGTAAAGATCTAAGCCGCGACGGGGTATTTTGCAGAGAAGGCATAATCGGCGAACGTGAGCCGGGCAGTATTGGGTTTTCGACCATTCGTGGTGGCGATATTGCAGGCGAGCATACCGTTATGTTTATCGGTGAATCTGAGCGTATAGAAATTACCCACCGGGCAACAGACCGCAAAATTTTTGCTAATGGGGCCGTGAGAGCCGCTAAATGGCTGAGTAGTCAGCCCGCAGGCCTGTATGACATGAACGATGTGTTGGGGTTAAAGAATTAGTGAGGTGATTTTTTCAAAATCCTATTTAAGAATTTTGTTTTCACGCTGATTCTTATTGATAAAAAACCCCGTTCGGAATAGAATCCCGCGGATAGAAAAAACCGGGGGGGAAGCTGTCGCTTCTCCCTTTTTTTAGGTAATTTCGCTACGCGTAACCCGGGAAGATATTTTGACTGATCTAGCAATTCTGGCACTCGCCGACGGAACCATTTTCCGCGGCAAATCAATTGGCGCTGAAGGAAGCAGTGTCGGTGAAGTTGTTTTCAATACTTCAATGACAGGGTATCAGGAGATTCTAACCGACCCATCCTACGCCCGTCAGATGATCAATCTGACCTATCCGCATATCGGCAATACCGGTTGCAACGAAGAAGATATCGAATCCGACAGTATTTTTGCAACCGGTTTGATTATTCGTGATCTGCCGCGTCGCATGAGCAGTTTTCGTGCCTCAACCGGGCTTGATGATTATCTTAAGAAGAAGAACGTGCTGGGCATCGCCGATATTGATAATCGTGAATTAACGCGCATTTTACGCGACAAGGGTGCTCAATCGGGGTGTATTCTGGCAGGCGATGCTGCGAACCGGGCGGATGCCGAACAGGTTGCGATTAAACAGGCGCAATCTTTTGCCGGCCTCGGTGGAATGGATTTGGCGAAAGAAGTTACCGCTGATAAAAATTATGCCTGGGATGCCGGCATCTGGTCGTTGGGCCAGGGTTATGCAAACGCTGGCAAGATGTTATTTAATGTTGTGGCCTATGATTTTGGCGTCAAACACAATATTTTGCGCCTGCTGGTTGACCGGGGCTGTCAACTGACCGTGGTTCCCGCACAGACGCCCGTTGAAGAGGTGCTGGCAATGAATCCTGACGGCGTATTTCTATCCAACGGTCCGGGTGATCCGGAGCCCTGTGATTATGCGTTTGAAGCTATTACTGTATTGCTGGAAAAGAAAATCCCTGTATTCGGGATATGCCTGGGCCACCAGTTGATGGCGCTCGCAAGTGGTGCTAAATCGTTTAAAATGAAAACCGGGCATCATGGTGCGAACCATCCGGTGCAGGAACTGGAAACGGGCAAGGTGATGATCACCAGCCAGAATCATGGTTTTGCGGTGACCGAAGACGAGTTGCCGGATAATCTGCAAATCACGCATAAATCACTGTTTGACGGCACTATTCAGGGGGTCAGGCGCACTGACTGCCCGGCCTTTTCATTTCAGGGGCATCCGGAAGCAAGTCCCGGCCCGCAGGATATTGTTGGTCTGTTTGATCAGTTTATCGAATTGATGGAGGCTAATCGATAATGCCTAAACGTAATGATATACAGAAAATACTGATTATTGGTGCCGGGCCGATCATTATCGGCCAGGCCTGCGAGTTTGATTATTCAGGTGTCCAGGCCTGCAAGGCCCTTAAAGAAGAGGGCTACCAGGTCGTACTGGTGAACTCTAATCCGGCGACCATCATGACCGATCCCGGTTTTGCTGATGCGACGTATATTGAGCCAATCGAATGGAAAACTGTCGCCAAAATTATTGAAAAAGAACGCCCGGATGTATTACTGCCGACCATGGGCGGGCAGACCGCCCTGAACTGTGCACTGGATCTGGATCGCCACGGTGTGCTGGCAAAATTTGATGTTGAAATGATTGGCGCTTCCAAGCAGGCCATTGATAAAGCGGAAGATCGCGAAAAATTTAAGGTCGCGATGGACAAAATCGGCCTTGATTCCGTAGATGGTGATATCGCGCATTCGATGGAGCAGGCGCATCAGGTTTTAGAGATGACCGGCTTGCCGGCCATTGTTCGCCCTTCATTTACTATGGGTGGAACCGGCGGAGGTATTGCCTATAACATTGACGAATTCAATGAGATTTGTGAGCGCGGCCTGGATGCTTCACCGACCAATGAACTGCTGATTGAAGAAAGCATCATTGGCTGGAAAGAATACGAAATGGAGGTGGTGCGCGACCACAAAGA
>JAAELZ010000254.1 GCA_024226105.1 Pseudomonadota bacterium
GATGCCGTTATAGGCGATCAGGTTATTCTCAAAAATGTTGATAGTATCCGGCTGGTACGGCGATACATCAATGTAAAACCCGGTTGCGCAATACAGCACCTGGTTATCTTCAATGATCAGGTCAGAGGTTTCCTTAAAGCCGATGCCTACCCCGGTTGGCCCGGCGGCGTGGCGAATCCGGTTGTTTCTGACTGTTACCCCGTCGCTGTACATGAGAAAAATGCCCACCGTGTTATTGTAATAGTCGTTATTTTCGACCATGTTATAACGTGAATACATAAAATGCAGTGAATAGCGAGAATTACGGGTGCTGTTGCCGGATATGATGTTATCTCCGGAATACCAGACCACCATGTCACGTACATGATCGATCTCGTTATCTTCAATCCTGTTATCGAAGCTATACCATAGGCGTACCGAATCACCTTTTTGCCCGAGTGGTATGCGGCTGATAGAAGTAATTTTATTTCGCCGAACAATGTTATTGCTCGATTGCTGCATATCAACCCCGAATAACACTTCATCCATGACATTATCTTTAATGACATTGAAGTTTCCGCGCACCTGGACTCCTGAATCAATATCATTGGCCGATGAGCCGGAGTTCGTCAGGTGCAGGCCTTTGATTGTTGCGCCGTCGGTATCCAGCAGAATGACCGTGCCTTTACCCTGGTTGTCGATGGTAACCTGCCCGCGTCCGTCAATGGTGATCGGGTCGGTGATGACTACCGGGCCGGCGTATACGCCCGGTGGAGGTGCTAGCGTCTGACCTTCTTCAGCCGCGTCCACCAGGGCCTGGAATGAAGGCAGTCCATCTCCACGAGCAATACCGGTGAGTGAAACAACCCCAAGCAGAAGAATGGAAATAAAAGCCCGCATCCAATTGTAATCCGATTATGTGTTACCCGTAGGCTGTGGTGAGCTCAGCGAACCGTATCAACCCAAATAACTACTATGCCGCCGCCTCTGACTCAACTTTCGCATGTTTACGGCGCATTAAGAATGCCAGTGCCAGCAATACACTCGAAAGCAGCATCAGGCCAAAGCCAATAGCGGGATAGGAGTGGGTGGTAAACTGGGCCACTTTACCCTGACCGAAAACAGTGGGCATAAACGGTTTGACCGTAAATGCCCCCATCTCGTTCAATTCGTGGCCATACCACCACAACCAGCCCGAATATTCGATGATGAAAAAGACTGGCAGTGCCATGGGAACCCCAATCAATAGCCAGTATATCAGGCCTTTATTCTGTCTTGCACCCCAAAGCAGTAGCAACATGGCGCCGATAATACCCCAGAAGACCAGGTGTCCGACAAAACTCATGGTCTTAACCATGGGCAGGATTTCGGCGGGGTTATTGAAATAGCGCCCCAGGCTGGCTTTATAGTGCCAGGCCATCAATTGTGAACCACTTCCTGTCCATTCCTGTTTCTGGTCAGCTGCCTGACGCTTCATATAACTGTCAAAGGTGTCCCTCAGGTGTCGAATGTTCTCGGCTTTTTCCGAGTCGCCAATGCCATCATCAACGCTTGATTTATCTGAATAACCTTCGATTACCACGCCACTTTCTTCCAGTGAATCTTTGAGGCGTTCAACCATGCCAAAACCGATCTGAAATTTGTTGGCTGATTCTCTTTCTGAATCCTGATCCAGCGCCGCGACCATCGCATGCATATAACCTGAGCTCTGGTATTTAAGCCCGTTAGCGCCATACCAGGTCATGCCCATCCAGACGACAATTGCGCCAAACCCTGCAGACATGACGATCAGGCGTGTCTGCGGGCGTGTAAACATAAAACCAACCAGCATAACAATTAACAAACTTACCAGGAACGGTGAAAACGCGCGCTCTACTACACCACCAGCCGCAATGGGATACATGCCGACATAGTGGTTAATCGTATCCATCTCATGAACACAATCTAAGGCTTCGGTTTCGGTGATCTCGACTTTTTCAATTTTTTTGCAACCGTTAAAAACGCCGTTCATGTGAAAGTTGATACGCACGCCATCGGGGAACGCTTCCGGGGGATAGTTTGGCGCGGTCAGTGCAACCCACCATACGGGCAAAAAATACACCGCCACCAATGTTGCCACGGAGAGCGCGATGAATACGTTTGACACCAGGGTGCGATTTGATGATTTTGACATGGCTCTATTTAATAAAACCCGGTCAAGAGGCCGGGTCATTTTTAATACTAAGGGTTGTTAGCGCTGTTTTGGAACAGCGCTATCACGAAGCGTATTTCTTAGTCGAAATCCGGGTTCAACCAGTCGGCTGAAGGTGCCAGTTCCTCAGGATTTACAGGAATGCGTGAAACATAGTTAATCACCATTTGCATGTCTTTGTCGGAAAAGCTCTTGATCTGTTCGATCATGTCCGGGTTAGCGTTACGGCGTTTACCGTCGCGAATCCACTCAAACTGGCGCAGCATGTATAAATAGTGCTGACCTTCAAGGCGCGGGTAGTATTTCTCCAGCTCACCCTGGCCGTGATCGCCGTGACATTCAACACAGTTATCAGCGTAGAGTTTTTCGCCTTGTGCAAACTCAGGCGTACCTTCGGCCCACTCACCCTTACCATTTTCAGGGTTCATCAAAAGGCGTTCCATATACAATGCGACATCCGCCAGGGCTTGTGCATCACCGATGGATTCGGGTAATGCAAAGGGATACATGGTTGGATTATCACGATTGCCTTCACGGATGTCCGCTAATTGCTTGATGATAACGTTTTTCAGCTGGCCCGCAATTTGCGGGAAGGTGCCGTCTTTGGAGCCCCAGCCTTCAGGCAGGTGACAGGCTGAACAGACTTCGTAGACATCCAGTCCGTCTTCAGCGTTACCTTCCAGGTCCAGTGCCAGCAGTCGGTCGCCGCCTTCGGCCATCCATTGATGGTTTTTCTCTTCAGCGTTGGCGATGCCAGTGCTCAGAATGCCCGCCAGAAACAGGGCCGAGATGCTTGTAAATGTAGTTTTCTTTAACATGATAATGAGTATATTAATTTATAAGTGATAACTTAAGTTGCGAGTATAGCAAGATTTGTGCCATGGAACACTTGAGCTGAGTCAAGAGGGCATCAATTTAAGCGTGCCAACCGGCGTATTGTAGGATAGATAAGTAAAACGTTTCCACCAGTTTTAAGCATATTTGTGACGAAAAAAAGCAACACCGTGTTACAGGTGTTGCCTCAATATATCTGAAAATATCGGTGCGTGATTGTTTACAGCGCAGATAAATATTCAGCGATAGCGTCAATTTCTTCATCGGAGACAAGGTGCATAACCCCCTTCATTGCAGCTGATTGGCCGTTTGCACGAGCGCCTGTTTTAATGTCTCTCATTTGTGCCGCGATGTATTCCTTGCTTTGACCCGCGACTTTGGGATAAGCCGGCATGATCGGAGTATTGGCATCTTTGCCATGGCAGGCAAAGCAGGTTTTCTTGGCGTAAAGATCAGCGCCGTCGAGTGCGATTGCGTTGCTGACCGGAAGTGTGGCCAGTAATGCGATTAATAAGCTTGATTTAAGTTTCATAATTGAATTCCGTAAAATAAAAAAAGGGGCGGCTTGCGCCGCCCCCGAGTTTAAAGGTTTAAAAGCTATTGAGCTACTTCAACCGCACCATTTTCTTCAAGGTGAGTTTTTGCTCTCAGGCCAAGATCAGCCGTTTTAACCTGGTACTGCCACCACTGGTTTGCCCAGCCCATGGCTTTGTTCCAGTCACCCGCTGTTGCGAAATCAGCCGCCTTCTTCTTGGCTTCTTCAGCAAAACCGAGTTGGTCAGTGGCATCTTCAACCAGTGCAACAACGATTGGGAAATCCTTGAAGTTGCGGCTGGTGATGAACTTCACAACCGAATCGATAACCGCCTGTGTCTGAACGTTGGTATCAACCTGCTTGTCGTAATCAGCCTGGGTGTAGGTTGTACCTTCGACCAAAGCATCGTCGGTGGCTTCATAACCTTTAGGCGTAACCAGCAGGATACCTTCCATTTCCAGATGCAGCGCTGAGCAGAACTCGGTACAGTAGTAAGGGAATACACCGGCTTTATCTGCGATAAATGTCGTTGAGGCTGTTTTGCCCGGCTCGATTGAGAGCTGAACATTCTGGCCGTACATCGCAAAACCGTGAACTTCATCCTGAGCACGCTCAAGGTTAGTCAGGTGGATAATAACCTTATCGCCTTCCTCTACCTGGATGATCTCAGGTGTGATGTGCGAACGGATGGTGGTGCCGAATACTTCAACCGTACACTGGCCAGCGCCGTCACAGCTACGCTCTGTTTTTTCGCGACCCGCACGGGTTTTGAATTCAGAACGCTTGTCTTCACGAGAGTTCCAGCCTGACTTGTAACGTACTACCGGGCTGAGTTTGTCGGCTGCAATGGCGACTACGTAGTGCGGCTCACCCAAAGGCAGCGGCATATCGTAGAGCAGTTCCATCTTGTCGCCGCTGATATCGATCAACTGGTGGTTCTGCGGATGCAGAGGGCCAACCGGGTTGAAACGGTCGATAGATAGCTTGTTCAGTGCAACCAGGTATTTTCCATCCGGGCTTACGCTGTCGCCTTCCATTGTCATCAGGTGACCAACATTGTAGTGAATAGGAAGTTGATCCAGCACCTTGCCTTCACAGTAGTCCCACTTGGTGATCATTGAATCAACGTAGATTGAGGTATAAACCACACATTCTTTGGAATCATACTGAGTGTGCAGCGGGCCTAAACCAACGCTAACAGAACGCGCCAGGGCGGCTTCCAGGCTGATGATTGGGATACCGTAAGGGTCTGTGCTTTCGAAGTTCTTGTCTGCGATCGCTTTCTGGATTTTCTCCCAGCTGTATACCCAGGCGTGGCTGTCAAGCTTACCGCTGACGATGATATGCGCTCCATCAGGTGAAACGTCAACACCGTGCGGGCTTTTGGGCTCAGGAATGAGATACATCAGGTCATTGGCGACCGCCTGCTCCATGGTGATCAGATACATTCCGTTGACTTTCTCAAACTTGCCCGCAGCAACCAGCTCTTCTGCTTTCTTCCAGTTGGTTACGTGCATGAAATCCGTATCTTTAGAGGAACAACCCGCTTCGAAAGGAGGACGGCCTTTTTCGATACCACCGACATAACGTTCACTACAAAAAGAGTTAGTGAAACCCCAACCGTAGCTTGGGCCCTTACCCGCATCATTCAAGTCCTGGCTGTAGGGAGGCATTTCAAAGTTGAAAGACTCGCCCATAACCAGACGACCGATTTCGCGATTGAACTTCCAGTAGGTCAAACCGCCACGGTACTTGTCGTTGAATTCAGACAGCGGTACAAAATCATGCATGCCTTTGTAAGGCGCAGGATATTGTGATGCTTCCATTACATATTCTGAGTTAGGTGTAACAAACGCGCCACCATGATCAGAACGGAAGAAGGGATTGACCACGATTTGCTTGGTTTCGAAATCGTGCAGGTCAATAACCGCTACGCGCGGGTTGGCCTTATCGTTGATGAACAGATATTTACCATCGTATTCACCTTCGGTTTCAGTAATCGCCGGGTGGTGAGTATCGCCGTAGGTGATATCCTTGCCATCGATTCTACCTTGTGCCAACACGGCTTTTGATTCGTCATCAAAGCCATAACCCTGCCAGGGCTCAGGTGTAAATACCGCGATATATTTCAGGATACGCATGGACGGAATACCGTACACGATAACCTGTCCGCTTTGACCACCTGAACTAAAAGCCAGGTATTCATCACGCCCGCCTGTCGGCGTATAGGTTTTGGCGGCTGCCAAAATATCTTTTTCTGTCAGGCCACGTTTTGCCATGACATCTTGCAAAGAGTCCTGGGAAAAGGCCGGGCTTGAACCAGCGCCGATCACTACTGCGAGTAGTGAGGCAGCCAGCGGCTTGAGTGAGAGTTTCATGAGTATGATACCTTTTTAGGTTGTAGAAATTTGATGTGACAGTATGTCGCACCTGAGTGTAACCGACATTGACCTAAATCAAGAATTTTTACTGGAACGTTTATTATTTTCTTGCATCAAAGCCGTTTGGCTGAGAAAATCCCCTGCCTTCCAATGCCTGTGGCCTTAATGGGAAACCGCAAACTAACTGATAATAACAAAGCGAGAAATGTTGTACTCGAATGCCCGTTATTCAACCAATTTTCAACCGAGAAAGTTGATTTCATACTGGGGTCCTCACGCCTGGTTGATTTAGCAGAAGGCGAGTTTCTGGTTCAGCAGGGCGATCCGGCGAACGAGTTTTTCCTGGTTCTAAGCGGTGAACTCAAGCTGGCTACGTCCTCCTCTACCGGCCAGGAAAAAATACTGCACATCATCCATCCCGGGCAATCCTTCGCAGAAGTATTGATGTTTCTGGGCAAGCCCAGATATCCCGCGAGCGTAGAGGCTCTGGTTAAAACTCAGCTGATAGGTTTTTCCAGTGATCTGTATAAATCTGTGTTAGCCGAATCCATTGACGCCTGTTTTGGCCTGCTGGGAGAATTTGCCCTGCGTAACCGCCAATTGGTCGGGGAGATCGAAGCGCTGACTTTGTACAATGCAACCTTCCGCGTGGTTCAGTATTTACTAAAAGAAATCCCCAGCAATCAGCACGATGCCACCTCGGTAAAATTAAGAGCCCCGAAAAACGTCATCGCATCGCGCCTGGCGATTACGCCCGAAACCCTGTCACGCATCCTCTCCAAACTGAAACGCGATAGCATTATTCAAGTCTCAGATAAGCAGGTTACCCTGCAAAACATCGACTGGATGCGCAAGTTCGTAGCGGACGCCTAA
>JAAELZ010000255.1 GCA_024226105.1 Pseudomonadota bacterium
ACCGCTTACAAAGCAAATTGGGCGAAAATTTTGTCATATTGGCAGTAGATATGGGCGAAGGCGTCGATGAGGTTCAGCAGTTCGTGGACGAAGTAAAACCTCAGTTCACCATTTTAATGGATGAAGATGGCAGTGCACTGGCAGAATGGAAAGTGTTTGCGGCTCCGGCGACCTTTATCGTTGATCCGGCTGGAAAAATCCAGTACACCATGTTTGGTGCCACTGAATGGGACGCAGAAGAAATGGTAGAACAGCTTAAAAGCCTGATGTAAGGAGGCTGGCGAGCAGGACGAGCTTAGCGAAGCTTTGGTGTAAGCTAATTTGAGAATGGATGAGTTTATCTGCCGGCTGATGCAGGGTGGTCTTGCACTTTCATTTGTTCCGTTATTCAGGGCTGATAGACTTTGAATACTAGAGACAGGGCAATTGCCAGCAATACCCAGCGCATCGCTGCCCGCCAACGATCCTGATCCAGGTGTTTCCCCAGCCATTGGCCCCCGAGTACGCCAAATATCGCAACTGCCAGCAATATCAATCCCTGGCGCTGCCATTCGAAATTGAGGATATTCAAACCGCCGAACAAGGCGAGCTGTGTGAGTTTCCCGCTTAGAAAGCAACTGTTAAACAACACGATGCTTTGTGTGCGTGTCAGGTGATTGTATAGCGCAAAAATAATTAGTAATGGAACGCCCGCGTTTACGGTTCCGACCAGTATACCCGTCACAAGGCCGGTTAACAAA
>JAAELZ010000256.1 GCA_024226105.1 Pseudomonadota bacterium
AATACGGCTTCATCAATGCGGATATTCCAGGCGCGCAGGGTGCGTATTACGCGTTCATGGGTTGGTGCTGCGCGTGCTGTAAACAGGGCAGTACGGATGGGTGATTGCTTCGCATCGTAGGCGGTTTGTATATGGTGCAGTGCGGCGAGGAAGGATTTAAAGGGGCCGCCGGGCAGGGGATCATTAGCGGCAGATTGCTCGTGCTGGGTGAATTCTTCCAGACCTTTTTCCTGAAAAACCTGCTCAGACTGATCCGAGAAAATGACGGCATCACCGTCAAAGGCAACGCGTAATTCTTCGATTTCGCTACCTTCCTTCCTGGGTTGGTGCGGCAGAATAGTTGCGGCGGCCATGTTTTCACTCAGTGCGTTTGCGACATCCTGTGGATCTGCTGAAAGAAATAAATCTGCTTTGAACGATTGCGCATAACTCCAGGGAGAATTGCCACCGGTGAAGGCCGCACGCGTTATATTCAGCCCATAGTGTGCAATTGAGTTAAATATTCTGAGGCCGGTATCGGCACTATTTCGTGAAATCAGGACGACTTCTACATGCGTTTTCGCCGTACTTTTTTCATTCAGGGCGAGCAGTTTCTGCACCAGGGTAAAGGCGACGCCACGCTTGAGCGTATCGTTTTCGTGCTTTATCTGGTATTTACAATAAGCATCAATTCCGTCGCGCTCATAAATACGATGCCCTTCTTCGAGATCAAACAGGGCGCGCGATGAGATTGCAACGACCAGTATTCCATCAAAATTAACCGACATGGGCAGGTAGGGGTGTGATGAGTGGGATTTATGCCCTATAGCGGGACACGTAAACGCTGTCCGGGTTTGATCAGATCGGGATTGCTCAATACTTGAGGATTTGCCTCGAATAGCTTGTGGTATAACCAGCCGTCGTTGTATACGCGGTCTGCGATATCGTATAGTGTATCGCCAAGTCGAACCGTGACCCAGCGGGTTTCATTCAGTCGTTCTTTTTCCATCGGCATTAAAGAATCCAGGTATTTTGCATCGGCCTCAAACTGGCGCTGAGCTTTTTCCTCTTCACTACGCGTTAGCAGCGCATTGACGGTATTTTGAATATCTGTCGACTGACCTGAATCAGAGGGCGTGGGTTTGCTGGCACTTGCTACGGGTTTCTCCTGGTTTTCATTTTCCATCAATTCGTCAACAAGTGAGCGTAATTCAGCCGCAATCGAGTCGGTATCGCCGGTATCGCCGGTATCAGCAATTTCTACCCGGTTTATTAGATCGTTATCGGCAATGTTCACAGAACGTCGGGGGCTGACAGTCTCATTCTGCGAATCCTGTATCGCGCCAAGGTAACTTTGATCGCTGCTTGAGATGCTTTTCCCATCTGCAACCAGTTTAGCAAGCAATGTCTGTGCGCTGTCATCCAGTTCTATAAGTTTTCTTGCGAGTTCAGAGTTTTCTTTTTTTACAGCATCGATTTCCTGGTTTTGTTTTAAGAGCGTCTGGGTCAGTCGCTTGTTTTCCTCTTCCGCCCCTTTAAGCTGGGCTTCAATCATCTGTGCTATTCGTTGCTTTTGCTGCTCTACTTCCAGCCCGGCGGTATCAGAGGCAGCGGGCGGCGCAGTTTGTGGCGTTTGTGCCGCAGAAGGCTCCTGTTCGCGCGCCTGCAATTTGGCCCGGGATTCCTCAGCGCGCTTTTTCTCCTCTTCGAGTTGTGCCTGTAAGGCCTCGATGGCCTGTACGTCATCTGCAGATAGACCCTCGGTCGAAAATGCCGGTGCGGGAGGCGGCACTACCGCTAGCGGTTTAGCCGCAACTTTAGCGGGCTCTGATGAAGGCAGGCTAATAAATTTAGTTTGCCCTTTTGTAGACAGAAACCAGATCGTGCCGCCAATGAGCGATATCAGTGCGGCATTGGCGACCAGGAACGTACGGGAAGAGGCCATATTTATCTTGGATAAAAGGTTTTGCTTTGGACCGGGTGCTGTCTAACTTCCGCCGACTTCGTTGGATAATGGTTGTATCGTGGTCAGGCCAAATATTTTCCATAATTGCATGCCACCACGGTAGTAGCGCAATTTCTCTGGAGGATAGCCTTCTTTAACCAGTGCCTTGATCGCGCGGGGCGATTGGTCACACCATGGGCCATTACACCAAAGCAACAATTCTTTGGCATCGCTGAAATCCCACTGACCACTCGCATCGGCAAGGGCGCCTAACAGGGGT
>JAAELZ010000257.1 GCA_024226105.1 Pseudomonadota bacterium
AATCGTAACTAATCATCATTCAAATATTGCAGGTGCTAATATGTGAATAATTTTTGCGTAAACGGTGCTTTTGCCGTATGAAAGACGCCCATCAAAGCCTGATACACCATGATTAACTGGCCGGACATACTCGATCAAGTACAACAAAATACGGGGCTTACACCTGATCAGCGCCACATCACAAGCGTCTCAGGCGGGAGCATTAACACCTGCTTTCTGGTGGGTAAACAAGCCTCACAGATATTTGTAAAAACCAACCGTCGCGAGCGCCTCGCCATGTTTGAAGCAGAAGCTGCGGGCCTGGCATCCATACGCGAAGCACAGGCAGTTTTAACCCCTGAAGTATTGTGTACCGGCTACAGTGATCGTACCGCTTTCATTGCTTTACAGGCTATCAAAATGCGCGGTGCGTCGGTAAATTCCTGTCGGGAATTTGGCCGGCAACTGGCCAATATGCACCTTTACCGGCAACAGCGATTTGGCGCTCAAACGGATAACACTATCGGTTCCACGCCCCAGAAAAATCCCTGGTCGGATAACTGGTTTGATTTCTGGCGCCAGCACAGGCTCGGTTTTCAGCTAAAGCTTGCTCAAAAGAATCACGCGCCCAGGGCGTTGATTGATGATGGTCTGCACCTGAATGAATCATTTGAAGCCCTGTTTAACAACCCTCCTGAAGCATCATGCCTACATGGTGATTTGTGGCAGGGTAACTGGGGGTTTACGGAAACCGGGCAGGCGGTAATCTTCGATCCGGCGCACTATTTTGGAGATCGTGAAGCGGATATTGCGATGACAACACTATTTGGCCCGGCACACCCGGACTTTTATGCCGCCTATAAAGAAACCTGCCCACTTGATGAAGGTTACGAAATTCGAGAAACGTTTTACAACCTGTACCATATACTGAATCATTTCAATTTGTTCGGCGGCGCTTACGCTCGCCAGGCACACCAGATGATTCAAAACGTGTTGAGTGAATTGGCCTAAATCCGTATAGTATTGCGCTTCGTATAAAACAAAAAACCCAATGACCAAACATCTGGATGTAGCCATTCTCGGCGCCGGTACAGCAGGACTCAATGCCATGGGCCAGGTTCGTCGCCACACTAAAAACTTTCTGCTTATTGATGGCGCCGCCGAACACGAACTGGGGACGACCTGCGCACGCGTTGGCTGTATGCCTTCCAAAGCATTGATCCATATTGCAGAAGAGTTTCACGCGCGTAAACAGTTCCACAAATTGGGCATAGAAGGTGGCGATGGACTTCGTGTTAATACCGCTACTGCGATGGAGCGGGTTCAGGATGTAAGAGACATCCTGGTTGATCGAGTGCTTGGAAATTCAATTGACAAAATGGGTGACAAATTTTTTAACAAATTTGCCCAGTTTGTAGATGCGCACACCTTGTTGGTTGGTGACGAACGAATAACCGTTGATAAATGTGTCATTGCGGCCGGAAGCCGGCCCGTCGTACCCGAGGCCTGGCAAGCCCTTGGGGATCAGGTTCTCACTACCGACTGCTTTTTTGAACAGGAAAATTTGCCCGCCTCAATGGCGGTCATCGGGATGGGTGTGATCGGCCTGGAACTCGGCCAGGCCGTGAGCCAGCTGGGTGTGGAGGTCACCGGTATTGATGCTCTGACCACCATAGCCGGCCTGAAAGATCCTGACATCAATCGCTGTGCTATCGATCTTATTCAAAAGGAATTCCCGCTTATACTGGGTGAGGCCGCTCACCTGGAAAAGGCTGGCGAACTCATACGCGTCACCGCCGGCGATAAACAGCTGGATGTTGAACGGGTGCTTGTTTGCATCGGCCGCCGTTCAAATATTGACCGGGTGGGGCTGGAAAACCTGGGTATCCGCCTCGACGAGCGGGGGTTACCGGATTACGATATACACACCATGGCACTGAAAGAAGCACCGCACATATTTCTCGCAGGCGACGTTAATGCTGATGCGCCCATACTTCACGAAGCATCTTATGAAGGAAAAATAGCGGGGTTTAATGCTGGTTCAGGCTCGCTCAAGGCGTTCAAACGCTACGTTCCGTTCCATATCACATTCAGCGAGCCAAATATCTGCCAGGTGGGCCAATCACTCGATCAACTCGATGAAGACCAGATCGTGATCGGTAAATTTGCCATGGGCCCACACGGCCGGGCACTGGTCATGGCGAATAACAGGGGCCTGATTCATTTGTACGCCGACAAAGACAGAGGCACCTTGCTGGGAGCCTGTATGGTTGCGCCACGCGCCGAACACCTCGCCCATCTGCTTAGCTGGTGTATCGAACAAAAATTGGGCCTTCAGGAGATATTACGCTTTCCGTTTTATCACCCTGTTTTTGAAGAAGCGCTGCAAGGCGCCATCCGCGATGCACTGGCACAAACCTCTCTGGGCGGTTCCGTGCCGGCTGAATTAACGCCGCTTTAGAGTAGGGTGTATAACGGAGCAACATCCGCTTTTTTGCTACAGGGGTTTTATTCTAAATGCCGTTCGCTGCTCGGCCAGGCACTAATGACTGCCTGCACCAGAGTTGCCAGGGGAATCGCAAAAAACACACCCCATAATCCCCACAGCCCACCGAAAAACAATATTGCTACAATGATCGCAATGGGGTGGATGTTTACCACCTCTGAAAACAGGAGCGGTACCAGCAAATTTCCATCCAGCGCCTGAATAATGAGATAAGCAAGCATCAGATAGAAAAAAGGTGAGGTCCAGCCCCACTGAAACCAGGCGACGAGGGCAACCGGTATGGTGACGACCGCGGCACCCACATAAGGAATAATCACGGACAAACCAACCAGCACCGCCAGCAATGCGGCCCACTGTAAATCCATCGCCATAAAGGTGATCCAGCACACCGCCCAGACAATCAGGATCTCCCAAAACTTACCGCGTATATAATTACCAATATTGGTATCCACTTCGCCCCACACCTGATCAGCCAACTGCCTGTCACGCGGCAAGCGTTCATGAACCCAGTTCAAAATTTTGTTTTTGTCCTTTAGAAACAGGAATACCAGCATCGGCACCAACACGGCGTAGATTAGTACAGAAATAAGGCTGGTTACAGATGACAGAGAAAGCGTCAAAATGTGCTGGCCATAAGCCGTCAACTCGGTACGAATTGAGTCGATCATCTCATAGACCTGTATTTCTGAAAATAATTCCGGATAAAGTTCTGGCAGGGTTAACAGGCCGGCCTGCCCCTGGCTGAGCATGGCCGGTATATTCTGTACCATTTCCTTGGTCTGGTTAAACAACAACGGCATCAGGGCTAACATGATGATAAGGATAAACAGTACAAACAGCACAAAAACGATCACCACGCTCGGTAAACGGGGTAACTTCAACCGCTGCAAATATTTGACAACACCTTCCAGTAGATAGGCGATGACAATGCTTGCCAATACCGGCGCCAACATATTGCCGGTATAAGTGATAAACAAAATGAAAACCAGCAGCGCAATTGTTAAAAAAACAATTTGCGGGTTGGCCATCTGCCGTCTGAACCACTGGGTGATATTATCCATGTTTTACCTTACACAGGTTTCCACTATTAGTTTCCCGATCGCCATTACAAAATGACAAACAAGCCAATTCAAACCAGGGCATATCATTCAGCACCCATCGCGACTATCTCAAAATCATGAGTAATAGTGGCCGCTTCACCGAGCATAATCGAAGCAGAACAATATTTCTTTGCTGATAATTCTATCGCCCGGGCAACCCGTTCCGGGCTAAGTGCGTTCCCGGAGATAATAAAGTGTACATGAATACTGGTAAACACCTTAGGTGCCGTCTCAGCTCGTTCAGCACCAATTTCGACTCTACAGCTATGTATTTCCTGTCGCGCCTTCTCCAATATCATCACGACATCAATTGAGGTACACCCCCCCAGACCCATCAGCAACATTTCCATGGGTCGTGGCCCTTTGTTCTCCCCTCCGACCTCAGGTGAGGCGTCCATCAAAACAGTATGACCACTACCGGCTGCGGTTGCCGAAAAAGCCATTTTGCCTACTCTTTCTACGCTGATATTCATAAATTTGACCGAGTTAATATTGTTGCTATTTAGTGTGAATTACCGTATTTAACATGCTTTTAATGTATTATAAACGCTTTTATTGTATGCTTGCTTTGTTTGTCCTTCATCGATACTATGAAATCAGAGCTGACAGCGCCAGCCCGGGGTCCGGCTCGCGCATAAATGCTTCTCCAATAAGAAAGCTGTTCACCCCGTTTTCGCGCAATCGTTTAATATCATTACGATCATGAATGCCGCTTTCGGATATGACTATTTTTTCTTCCGGTACCATTGAAAGCATTGAAACTGTTGTCTCGAGCGATGTTTCAAAGGTCCGCAGATTTCGGTTATTGATACCGAGTAACGGTGTTTGCAGCCGAAGCGCTCTTTCAAGCTCCTGCTCATTGTGAACTTCAACCAGCACATCCAGACCCAGGGCGATAGCGGTCTGCTCCAGATCACTCATCATCGGATCACCCAGCGCTGCAGCAATCAGTAAGATGGCATCCGCACCCATCCCCCTGGCTTCGTATATCTGATAAGGATCAATCATAAAATCTTTGCGCAGCACGGGTATTTCACACGCGGCGCGTGCCGCTTTCAGGTAATCTGCACAACCTTTGAAATATTTCTCGTCGGTTAAAACCGATAAACAGGCCGCACCGTTAGCTGCATAAGCGCGGGCAATATCCGCCGGCTGAAAATTCCCTCTGATGATACCCTTACTCGGCGACGCCTTTTTAATTTCGGCAATAACCGCGACCTTGTTTGAGCCCAGTTTTTCCTGTATAGCGGCCGTAAAACCCCGGGTTGGCGGCAGATGCTCTACCTGCCTGGACAGTTCAGGAAGCGAAACCAGCTCAGCACTCGCTACAATTTCCCGGGCTTTGTCCCTCAGTATTTGATTAAGAATATCACTCATCAGGTGTTCTTATAGTGAGTTGTGTGAACCGTGTAAAGACTAAGCTGATTATAGGAGACCTGTGTACAGCGCGGGTGAGAAAAATTGGGAGATCCGTGTATAAAGCCGGTCACCGGGAACCCTCAGGCCAAATCCAGAAAGTTTTTGAGTAAATGATGGCCCTTTTCGGTACTAATGGATTCAGGGTGAAACTGAACACCAATGGTGGGGTGTTCTGTGTGACTTAAGGCCATCAGCTCACCATCCTCACTGAAAGCGGTGGCTTCAAGACACTCGGGAAAATCGTTTTCATCTACCACCAGAGAGTGATACCGCGTTGCAACAAATGGTTCGGGCATCCCTTTTAGAATGCTCTGTCCTTTGTGGAGAATTTTATCGGTTTTACCGTGCATTAAGGAGCTAGCGTGAACTGTCTGGCCTCCGAAAGCTTCGCCTATACTCTGATGCCCCAGACACACGCCCAAAACAGGAATATTGCCACTAAACGCCTTAATGGCTTCGATAGACACGCCAGCCTGTTTAGGCGTACCGGGGCCTGGTGAAACCACCAGGTAATCCGGCTTTTTCTCTCGCAATTGTTCGACACTAAATTCATCATTGCGAACCACCTCGACCATCTCCCCCAGCTCACCAAAATACTGTACCAGGTTGTAGGTAAAAGAATCGTAATTATCAATCATCAGCAGCATTTTTTCGCACCTAAAAGTTTGCCTGATTTTACTATAACAAGCTCACTATAAGCTGTAGGTATAAGGCTATTTGTACTCTCAATACACACTAAACAATGTACAAATAGTCTATATTATTGTTAATAATCAGTTACTTAGCTTTTTATACACTTCAGAAAGCTTAAGTGGCAAGGTTGAAACGTTGTTTAGTATCATATACTGCCCGGGCCCGAATAATCTTGGTAAATAGGCTTGCGCCTGTTTATCTATGGTGATGCTATACGGGTTAATTGCCTGCCCCTGGGCTTCTAGAATCGCTTTGCGCGTATCCTGAATTCCATATTCCCCCTGATAACCATCATAGTCGTCCGGTTTACCGTCAGATAACATCAACAATATTCTGTGTTTCGCTTCAGATTTTAGCAAACACCGGGTTGCATATCTGACCGCAAAACCCATACGTGTATAATCTTTGGCCTGTATATTGCTAATCCGGTTACTGGTTTCCTGTG
>JAAELZ010000258.1 GCA_024226105.1 Pseudomonadota bacterium
CAGGCGCCGCTAGTATTGCAGGGAAAGTATCAACGCAGTTTTGAACCGCAATGTGAAGCGCTGGGCGCAGCCATGGCTGCGGGCCTGAGTGCAGGGATATTTTAAACCTGGGTTAAACGCCTATCTTTGATATCGTGCTCTGGTCAATGTGGCCCGAATGAACCCGGGTTTCCGCAATCAGGATAGTATGCAGAAATAATGTCAAAATCTCCGGCAATAAAAAAGACTTTGATAGCCTTATCAATCATACTATGGCCCTAGTTTTAACGACCTGACAATGGCTCGTTCCAAGTTCACACTCCAAATTATTCCAGGAATTACCCCGTATGAACCAGCAACAATTTTATATAAATAACAAATGGGTCGATCCCATTACGCCCGGCAATACCCTGGGTGTAATAAACCCGGCAAGCGAAAAAGAAATCGCCCGGATCAGTATCGGTGCCGGTGCAGATCTTGATGCAGCCGTCATTGCAGCCCGGTGCGCTTTTGAAAGCTGGAGCCAAACCGGCAAAGCAGAACGATTGACCTTGCTTGGTCGTCTGGTTGAGGTGTACGAGTCGCGACGTGAGGAAATGGCACAGACGATTTCGAGTGAAATGGGTTCGCCCATTTTGATGGCGGACCGTGCTCAGGCAGGTTCGGGAGCCAGTCATTTGCGGGCATTTATCGCCGCGCTTGAGAGCTACGAATTTGTGCAGCCATTTAGTGCAGAATCGCCGGGAACCAGTATCATTCATGAGCCAATTGGCGTTTGCGGCTTGATCACGCCCTGGAACTGGCCGATGAACCAGGTTGCGCTTAAAGTGGGTGCCGCCCTGGCCGCGGGGTGTACGGTTATTCTCAAGCCGTCTGAAATCGCACCCCTGAGTTCGATGCTGTTTGCCGAGTTTATTCATGAAGCGGGATTTCCGGCGGGCGTGTTTAATCTTGTTAACGGCGATGGGGTGGGGGTCGGTAGTGCGATGTCAGCGCATCCGGACATCGATATGATTTCGTTCACGGGTTCTACGCGTGCGGGCATCGCGGTGAGCAAGGCGGCGGC
>JAAELZ010000259.1 GCA_024226105.1 Pseudomonadota bacterium
AATCATTGCGATTCCTTTCGCCCTGTTTGGTATCAACTCCTATTTTGAAGGCGCGAATCAGATTCCCGTTGCGAACGTCGATGGCGAGAAAATAAACGTGCAGGCGTTTGAAAATGCGATGGAGCAACGTCGCCGTTTTTTCCGTTCACAACTGGGCAATAATTTTGATCCGGCGATGGTCGATAACCCGCAATTTCGACTGCAGGTCGTTGAAGGCCTGGTGTCAAACCGCCTCATTCAGGCCTATGCTCAGGATAACGGATTGCGCTTGTCAGATGACGCCTTGCGCGCGAGTATCGTTTCAACGCCTGATTTTCATCTGGACGGAAAATTTGATCAGGATACCTATCGGCGCGTTGTCAGTGCGGGGGGGTATTCTGCCGAGGGTTATGAGCAGCAGTTGCGCATGGGCGGCGGCATAGAACAATTGCAAACCGGTCTGTCGGGTTCGGCACTGGTTAACCCGGATGAAGTCGATCAACTGCTTACTCTGACTCTGCAAAAACGTGATGCGGATTACACCGTGATTGCAGCCAGCGAAGCCCTGGCAGGGTTGCAGGTAAGCGACGAAGAAAAACGTGAAGAATACACAAATAATGAAGCTCGCTATTTGCAGGACGACCGTATAAAACTCAATTATGTGACATTGACGCTGGATGATATTGCCAACGAGATCGAGCTGGATGAAGACGAAATTGAACAGGCCTATGAGGCCAGCAAAGGGCAATATAGTAAGCCCGAAACACGTATTGCGAGCCATATTTTATTGGGCGTGCCGCGTTCAGCAGATGAAGAAAAACAAAATGCCGTGCTGGTGCAGGCTGAAGAGATAGTGGCCCGTATAAATAACGGCGAAGATTTTGCAGTGCTGGCAGAAGAGTTTTCGGAAGATCCGGGTTCAAAACGCCAGGGTGGCGATCTGGGAATCATTGCAAAGGGTCAGATGGTGCCGGAATTTGAGGCGGCAGTATACAGCATGACTCAAGACCAGGTTAGCGAGCCGGTTAAGACTGAATTTGGTTACCACATCATTAAGTTGACCGCATTGGAAGAAGAGTCAATACGGCCTTACGAGGAGGTTAAAGCCGAGGTTGAAGTTACGGAAAAGAACCGCCTTGCGCGAACTCAGTTCTCCGAGACGGCCGAAACTTTCAGAACATTGGTATTTGAAGAGCCGGATAGCCTCGAAGCTGCGGCATCAGCTATGGGCCTGGATGTACAAACCTCTGGCTGGGTGACCCGGGACAGCGGTAACGACGATTTTTCTAATCCACGCGTTCGTGCCGCTGCCTTTGACAGTGTGGTGCTGGATGAAGATCTGAACAGTGAGGTGATCGAAATCAGTGATGATGCGCTGATCGCGGTGCATAAGAATGAATTTGAAGCACAGCATGTCAAAGCATTTGACGATGTGGCGATAGAAGTTGAGGCATTTATTAAAGAACGCAAGGCGGCTGAAATTGCCAAAAAAAATGGAGAGTCGCTGATTGCGGGCCTGAAGCAGGGTTCTATGCAGGATGCTATCGCCTTCAATAATCTACCTGAACTAAGAGCTGAAATTACTGATCCGGTTGATCGTCAGGTTGCGGAGCAGGTTTTTAAGCAAAAACTGGTCGGCGGTGAGGTTTTGGTCGACGGATTCAGCTTGAGCAATGGTGATTATGCAGTATATCGTCTGAGAGGCATCACGCCGGGCGATCCGGCTGCTGCAACGGCCGAGCAACGTGAGCAGCTTACCGGCCAGCTGCAAAGTCGCGATGGCAATACGGCCTACATGCTGTTCAGGGAAGCCCTGAGAAATAATGCAGACGTAGAAATTTTCTCGTCTACCCTGGAGGATGACAGCGACATACTTGCTGCTCAGTAGTTCTTTTCCGTTTTGCAGGCTTGCCAGATCCTGCTGCTGGTCCCGGTCGGGGTCGTAGCAGGATATCTGAACGTGATGGCAGGGGGTGGCTCTTTACTCACCGTACCGGCCTTGATGTTTCTGGGTGTTCCGGGGCATATCGCCAACGGCACCAACCGCATCGCTATTCTGGCGCAAAATGCAACTGCGGTATCCACCTTCTACAAACACGGGCTGCATGACTTTAAACTTGGCTTAAGCCTGGCGGCCTGTGCGGTACCGGGCGGTATCCTGGGCGCCTGGCTGGGTGTGCAGATACAGGGTGTGTGGTTTAATCGATTCCTTGCTGTGGTGATGCTGCTGGTAATGTTGCTGATGGCGGGTAAAAATACCGGGGGCAAACCCGTGTCTAAAAATCCGCAACCGACTAACCTGCTGCTGGGTCATGTGCTGATGTTTGGTGCCGGCGTGTATGGTGGCGTCATTCAAATTGGTGTGGGTTTCATTTTAATGTCGATACTGTATCGAGTTATGGGAATCGATCTTGTACGCGTGAACATGTACAAGGTGCTGATCGTATTGTGTTATACGGTTGCGGCTCTGGCCGTATTTGCCTCGCAGCTTGAACTGCTATGGCTGGCGGGCATTGCGCTCGCAGCCGGCAATTCCATCGGTGGCTGGCTGGGTGCGCATTGGTCGGTTAAAAAAGGTGAGGCCGCAATCCGGATGGTTTTGAATGTGATTCTGGTCGTAGTGATTATTAAGCTGCTATTTTTTAGTTAAACCCAAAATCCCTCAGTTGGTCAGGGTATAGTGTGCTTCTGTGATGGTCAGAAAATAGACCTGGTGCAAGGCCCAAAGCACGGAATGGCCACGCATTTTATAGCAAAGCCCTTTCAAGCAGTTACAACGCGGCCATATGCCGTTACAGGAGCGCAATATATCCTGTAGTGCCTTTCACCCATAGTGTGAGCGAAAGGGGAAAACACACCATTAGTTTGAGTGATTCATGTGCTTGTTCATCTCTCGTAGCGGTCAACTGAGGAATTCAGGTTAAAGTATTTACACCACTTTCCAGTCCATCTGTTCGCCCGCAAACAGAGGGATCAGAATTTCCCCGCTACTTACCGGATAACTGTCCGGTACCCGCCAGTTTTCCTTTGCTAACGTGATACGGCCCTGGTTTAGCGGCAGGTCATAAAACCGGGCACCCGCAATGCTTGAGAACTGCTCCAGCTTGTCCAGAGCTTCGTATTGCTCAAACAGGCGTGTGTACATCGGCATTGCCGCATGCGCACTATAACAACCCGCACAGCCACAGGCAGTTTCTTTGGCATTTTGTGTGTGTGGAGCGCTGTCGGTGCCGAGAAAAAATTTAGGGCTGCCCGAGGTGGCTGCTTTGGCCAGTGCCGCGCGATGGGTTTC
>JAAELZ010000260.1 GCA_024226105.1 Pseudomonadota bacterium
CGCCGCTGTTTTCATCAAGACTTATGCAATTGCTTGCCTGGACGGCCGCCTACTACCATCAACCACTGGGTGAAGTATGGCGCACGGCGATGCCCGCTGTGTTGCGCAAAGGACTGGCGGAGACCCATGGTTTGCTAGAGCAGGTGTATAGCCTGGAAACGCCCCCGGAGGACTGGCGGGAGCAACTCAAGAGGGCGCCTTTACAACAACGGCTTATGCAGGTTTTTGTGCGCAAGGACAGTCAAATTACGCATTCCGAATTACTCAAGGCGATTCCTGCTTGCAATGCTGCGATCAAAGCCCTGCTCAAAAAAGCCTATATCAATAGCCATCAAAGACTTGCACCTCTGGAAAACATACCACCGGGGGATAACCCTAATACACTTACACCAGGGCAGGCCCGGGCGTTCACACTACTATGTCGCAAAGCCGAGGGGTTTCAATGCAAGGTACTCGAAGGGATCACCGGCAGCGGTAAAACCGAGGTGTATTTCGCCCTGATAGATCGGTGTCTTGAGCGAGGTAAACAGGCACTGGTAATGGTGCCTGAGATAGCTCTGACGGACCAGCTATTTGCGCGCTTCAGGCAACGTTTTGGGAGTCGGGTGGTCCAGGTTCATTCTGGTATGAGCGAGGCTAATCGTTATCGACGCTGGTGGGAGATAAGGTCGGGCACGGTGGACATAGCCCTGGCGACGCGTTCGGGTGTATTTATGGAATTTAGTGAGCTGGGGCTAATTATCGTTGACGAAGAACATGATCTTTCCTACAAACAGCAGGAAGGTGTGCGCTACCATGCGCGTTCGGTTGCGATTAAGCGCGCACAATTACACGATATTCCTGTTGTTTTGGGTTCGGCTACCCCGTCACTTGAAACCGTCCACAATATAGAGTCCGGGCGCTATTCTCTGGTTCAG
This sequence comes from Pseudomonadota bacterium, assembly GCA_024226105.1. GTDB lineage: Bacteria > Pseudomonadota > Gammaproteobacteria > Arenicellales > Poriferihabitantaceae > JAAELZ01. The sequence goes on from JAAELZ010000260.1 coordinate 918, forward strand.
TTGCTGGAGCGGGTAGGCAGTGCTGAGTTACCGGAAATTTGCTTGCTGGATCTGAGCCGGGAAAAGCCAGAGTACGGTCTGAGTAAACTCGCCATAGCCGCTGTATCAGAAACGCTGGAACAAGGCCGGCAGTCGCTGGTTTTTATAAACAGGCGCGGTTATGCCCCGGTATTGTTCTGCCCGGCCTGTCAATGGACAGCGCAATGTAAGCGTTGTGATGCACAGATGACGCTTCACCAAAAGAGTAACGTCCTGCAGTGCCACCACTGTGGTGCAGCACGCGGCATCCCGCAAGCGTGTGATGCCTGTGATGAGCAGGGCCTGATAGACCTGGGGGAAGGCACCCAGAAGGTGGAAGAAAGTTTAAAAA
>JAAELZ010000261.1 GCA_024226105.1 Pseudomonadota bacterium
GTGCACTGGGCGAGGCCCTCCAACAGCAGTCGCCTTATCCACAAGCCGTACAGCAAATCCTTGAACGTCGACGCGATGAGCAAAACAAACCCCCGCCACTGGCGGTAGCGGTACCTGAGAAGGTCAAGCAGTACAGCGTCAAACCAGCAAGCCTGACTGACTACGACCAGCTCAGTGCGCCTACTGAAGAGGATGAAAAGAATGATTGATACCGAGCAACTCAAGCAACAGGCGACGGCGCTGAAACTATATGGCTTGCTGGCACACTGGCATGAAGTGACACAAGAACAACATCCATGGCTGGAAACGCTATTGAACTGGGAGCAGGCAGAACGAAAACAGCGCTCTCTGGAGCGTCGTTTAAAAAGTGCCAAACTGGGACACTTTAAGCCCTTGAGTGAGTTCGACTGGCAGTGGCCGGACAAAATAGATCAGCAAGCCATACAGGCATTGATGCAACTGGATTTTTTAACCACGGCCAGCAATATCATTCTGTTGGGCGGTAACGGTGTGGGTAAATCCACGATTGCACAGAACCTGGGGTACCAGGCCGTTATGCAAGGCCATACCGTGTTGTTTACCACGGCGGCAAACATGCTCAACGATCTGGCAGCGCGAGATGGTGACAACGCCTTGCGACGAAGAATCAAGTACTATGCCAGACCGAATTTTTTAGTCATCGATGAGGTCGGTTATCTCTCTTACAGTAACCGCCATGCGGATTTACTGTTTGAAATCATCAATCAACGCTATGAACAGCGTTCTGTACTGGTGACAACGAATCGTCCGTTCGGCGAATGGAATGAAGTCTTCCCCAATGCCGCTTGTGTTGTCTCGCTGATCGACAGGTTGGTGCATCACAGTGAGGTCATCGCCATTGAAGGTGACTCGTACCGGATGAAAGAGGCCAGGGAACAGGCTGCACAACGACGCAGCCGAAAAAAGTAACACCACGGTGAAAATACTGAAAATCACAACCCACTGGACGCCTGAAGAAGCCGATTGTATCTATCAGTTCCTGGATGATCTTAAACAGGCGCTTTGGCAATGTTACGGTGAGGATATAGTGCAAATGCATAAAACGGTCCATGCTCAACAGAAGGAACGTAATGAGGAAAAGGAACCTCATGATGAGCTGCTGTTTTAGCCCGCAGGTTAAAGTTCTTTTATTGCAACCAGGGCGGGGTGGTGTTTTACATATTTTTATTCTGCGGCAAATAGCTGCGGGTTTACGGTGGCGTTAACAGCAGCGATTACGATGGGAAACCCGGAGCAACAGCAAATGCCATTTTGTTTATGGACATTGAATGTTATCCGAACGATGCTGAATAAGCATCATGGTATAGCGCTAAGCAAGAGCGCGGTAAGTCGTATCCTTAAGCAATTGGGGTTAAGCCCGCAGAAGCCAATCTATCGTTCCTATAAACAAGATCCCAAGGAATTGGAAAAGTATCTCGGCATAACATTCCCGGCACTCAACTTTAGCACTCAAGCGCAAAGCGAAACGATTAGGCGCTGAAATTTACTTTATTGATGAGGCAGCGTTACGTTCTGACCACCATCATGGAACAACATGGGGAGCTATCGGTGAAACACCGGTGGTTCAAGACAGCGGTGATCGTTTTGGTATTA
>JAAELZ010000262.1 GCA_024226105.1 Pseudomonadota bacterium
CAACAAAATGTCATGGTTAATTTCTGCATTGGCCTGTGCCAGGCTACCCGCAATTTGCTGCCCGAAGACCATGCCGAGCGCGTAACTCTGCTTATCATCGTGGTTGTCCAGCGTTATTTCCTGCGCGATTGTGGTGGTGGTTATTGCGGTGGATCCCAACAGACACAAAGCGGCCAGGGTACTGCGTTTAAAAGGTTTATACATTACTCATTACTCTCTTTTAGTTTGAATTTAAATGGTTTACGAAAATTGTGTGTCAATAATTTGGTACCTAACGGCGCTATTTAAACCCTGAAATCGTGTATTCGGATTAAATTGGTGCCAATTTTAGTTTCACAGTTCCTGCAAATAATGCAAAGCCTGCTCGACATGGTTCATTGGTATTAGATCTATTTTATGATTAGCCTTCCCCCGCCCGTCCTGTTTGGGCATATTTGCCTGTGGCAGAATTACGGCATCGAAACCGAGTTTTTCGGCTTCCTTAATACGAGCCTGCCCCGCTTGAACAGGACGGATTTCGCCCGTCAGACCCAGCTCACCAAAGGCGGCGAGTTTACAGTTGATTGGCTTGTTTAACAAACTGGATATGATGGCCAGCACAAGCGCAAGATCTGACGCGGTTTCACTTATCCTGACCCCGCCCACCACATTGGCAAACACATCCTGATCATTAAGAAACAAACCAGCATGGCGATGCAATACCGCGAGCAACATTGCCAGCCGGTTTTGCTCCAGACCGACACACAGGCGACGAGGATTGGCCAGTACGCTCTGGTCTACCAATGCCTGTACCTCTACCAGCAAAGGGCGTGTCCCTTCCTGGGTCGCCAATACGATGCTACCCGCCATCTCTGCGTTGTAACGGGTAACAAACATCGCCGAGGGGTTGTTTACATCAAGCAGGCCCTGCTCAAGCATCGCAAATACGCCAATTTCGTTGATTGCACCAAAACGATTTTTAATCGATCGAATCAGGCG
>JAAELZ010000263.1 GCA_024226105.1 Pseudomonadota bacterium
CCCGCTGTGGGCTCGTCGAGAATCAAAACGCGTGGTTTGTGGATCAGAGCCCGGGCGATCATCAGGCGGCGTTTCTGTCCGCCGGACAAGGTACGTGAAACCGAGTTGCGTTTTTCCCATAGACCCAGCTTGCGCAAATAGTGCTCGGCTCTTTCTGCCGCAACAGAGCCTTCCAGCCCGTAGTATCCTGCCTGTTGTTGCACGATTTGCCAGGGTTTTTCAAATACACTAAAGTTAAATTCCTGAGGCACCACACCCAGATAACTTTTTGCTTTGGCAAAATCAACGTCAATATCAGCATCGAAAATGGTTACATGGCCTGAAGTTTTATTCACTAGCGAACACAGTATGCCGATGGTGGTTGATTTTCCGGCACCGTTTGGCCCCAGCAGGGCAAAAAAATCACCGGCTTCAACGGTCAGGTTTACCCCCTTAAGTGCCTCAAAGCCATCGGAATAGGTTTTTTTGAGATTGCGGATTTCAATGGCGTGTGTCATGGTGTTGAATGCAAGCGGTTGATTCGATTATGATGCGGTCAGTCGACAGGAAATGGAAGCGATTTAAGTTGAAAATTTTGGGCTGGTATTAGGCGGTTTGCCCCGGGGGGATGCGCTATCGTTTATTCACCCAAAGAACAGGGAGCCTTTTTTTAAACAAATAAAGGCCTCCAGGCCTCACACCTGGCTTCGAATGTCATGCCCGCATTGGCTGGACTGGTAGAAGGTAAGGCGAATACAGTTACCCGGCCGGTTTCCAGGTTTGGCAGGCAGTGTCGTTTGAACAGCTTTACCGCCATACCGCCATTTAAGCCGATACGTATCAGGCCGTGATGTTTTGCGACCAGCTCAGGGATTTGATTTATTCGCTCGCTGCCTCTAACGATCGCGCTATCGAGACTGCCCGGGCGTTCGCATTCACTGATTACATCCCATATGGCAATGTCATGGGCCTTTGCCTGTTCGACATTGACGGTATAGTGCTTGCTTATATCAAAATCCAAAAGACGAGCCAGCAGAGGCCAGAAGGCATTTCGAGGATGGCCGTAGTATTGCTGTTTTTCGAGTGAGGCCACGCTGGGCATGGAACCCAGAATCAATATCCTGGGCTCTTCTCCAACAATTGGGGGTAACCCCGTCAGCCGGTTCAGGCTTTTGCTCTTTGCTTGGTTTCTTCGTAGACGAACAGCGGGCGGGTACCGTCGTCAATGACCGACTTATCGACAATTATCTTTTTTACGCCATCGAGAGAGGGCAGTTCGTACATGGTTTCAAGCAGAGCCCGCTCGATAATGGAACGCAGGCCGCGAGCCCCCGTTTTGCGATCCTTTGCATTGTGAGCGATGGCTTTGAGCGCGTCTTCCCGGAACTCGAGTTCAACACCTTCAAACGCAATCAGTTTCTGATACTGTTTAACCAGTGCATTTTTTGGCTCCAGCAGGATGCGCATAAGTGACTCTTCGTCAAGTTCTTCCAGCACTGCGTGCACCGGTAGTCGACCGACAAACTCAGGAATCAGGCCGTAACGTACCAGATCTTCGACTTCAAGACTATTCAGCAGTTCGCCTGAACGATCTTCAGCGGTGCGATCTTTAATATCGGCGCCAAAACCGATACCGGATTTCTCGGTACGTTGTTGCACAACCTTTTCAAGCCCGGCAAAAGCGCCGCCGACGATAAACAGGATGTTGCGGGTATCAACCTGAACAAATTCCTGCTGTGGATGTTTTCGGCCACCCTGTGGCGGGATGGAAGCAACGGTGCCTTCAATGAGCTTTAGCAAAGCTTGCTGTACGCCTTCTCCGGAGACATCGCGTGTGATCGACGGGTTATCTGATTTGCGTGAAATTTTGTCAATCTCGTCGATATAAATAATGCCCATTTGCGCGCGTTCAGCATCATAATCGCACTTTTGCAGCAATTTCTGGATAATGTTTTCAACATCCTCACCCACGTAGCCGGCTTCGGTCAGGGTGGTGGCATCCGCCATGGTAAACGGAACATTCAACTGGCGAGCCAGGGTCTCGGCGAGCAGAGTTTTACCCGAACCGGTTGGGCCGATTAGCAGGATATTACTTTTTGACAGCTCAACGTCATCGCTGCTGTCTTCGTTGAATATACGTTTGTAATGGTTATAAACCGCAACCGAGAGAACTTTTTTGGCGTCAGACTGACCGATCACGTAATCGTCCAGGATTGTGTGAATTTCCTGGGGAGACGGAGTGGACTGCTCGGTACTGGTTTCACTGGTCTCAGCATCCGCTTCTTCACGAATGATATCGTTGCACAGGTCTACGCATTCATCGCAAATAAAAACCGAAGGTCCGGCGATGAGTTTACGGACTTCGTTCTGACTTTTGCCACAAAATGAGCAATACAGTAACTTATCTTCGTCTTGATCCTTATCTTTTGCCATCTAAATGATTTGCAGTTTCAACTAATATCATAAGTATGTGGCACAGTGGCGGGCTTTTCAAGCCGTTCGGGGAGTTTTTTGACCCAGGTAGCTGTCGGGCTTATGTCGAAATATCGGCGCGTTTTACCAGTACCGAATCAATCAGGCCGTATTTTACCGCCTCGTCAGCGCTCATGAAATTGTCGCGCTCGGTATCGTTTTCAATGGTCTTAAACTTCTGCCCGGTGTGATCTGCGAGCAGTTGGTTCAGCTCACTGCGAATTCGCAGGATTTCACGCGCGTGGATATCGATATCGCTGGCCTGGCCCTGGAAGCCGCCCAGTGGCTGGTGAATCATGATGCGCGAATGTGGCAGCGCAAAGCGCTTTTCTTTGGCGCCGGCGGTCAACAGAACTGCACCCATGCTGGCAGCCTGGCCGATACAGGCGGTGCTTACGTCGGAGTGTATGAACTGCATGGTATCGTAAATCGACATGCCGGCTGTGACGGCGCCGCCCGGGCTGTTGATGTAAAGCGAGATGTCTTTTTCCGGGTTATCTGATTCCAGAAACAGCAGTTGTGCAACAATCAGGTTGGCCATGTAATCTTCCACCTGACCGACCAGAAAGACTACGCGCTCCTTGAGCAGGCGCGAGTAGATATCGAAGGCGCGCTCACCCCGCCCCGTTGTTTCGATCACCATTGGGACCAGGCCACCCGCAGCTTCGACATTGGCTTGTGCCAGTTCGGGTGCTGTCATGGAGGTAAGGTCGGATAGTTTTGGACGATCGAAATAAGACATGTCAGAAACCTGTAAGTGCAATGATTGAGTGAGACTTAGTTTACTCGCTCGTCATAAACTCTTCGTAGGATTTTTCGACCTTTTTCACCTTTGCGCTTGCCAGCAGGTGTTCGACGACCTGCTCTTCGATAACGCCGCCCGCAATCTGGTTGAGCTGGTTCTCATCACCCCGGATATATTCTATGTATTGTTCAGGCTCAGCATAGCTGCCGGCCATTTCTGCCAGGCGTGATTCAACTTTGTCGTTGTCCGGCTCAATTTTCTCTGCCTCAACCACAGCGCGGATCAGCAGGCCAAGTTTGACGCGTTGTTTTGAGGGCGCTTCGTAATTTTCGCGCTTGAGCACGTCTTTAGCGTCGCTCATGCCCTGCTGCTCCATTTGTTGTGTAACTTCAGCCATTGCGCGATCAATTTCTTCTTCAACCGGAGCCTTGGGCAGTGGGAAATCATACTTTTCTGAAAGTGCTTTGAAAACCTGATCGCGGGTACTGCTGCGTAGTTTCTGTTGCATTTCACGCTCAAGCCCGGTACGGACTTCTACACGCATAGCGGCTACGCCACCATCAACCCCCATGCCTTTTGCGAATGCATCATCCAGCTCAGGCAGGGTGCCCTGGTTCACCATGGTGACCTTAACCGCGAATTCGGCAGTTTTTCCGGCGACATCCGTGCCATGATAATCCTTGGGAAACTTGATTTTAAAGACTTTCTCGTCACCCTTTTTCGTGCCCGTCAGATTGGTTTCAAACTCTTCCATAAAACGGCCTTCGCCGAGCACCAGTTCAGCCCCTTCCCCGTTACCACCGGTAAAGGGTTCACCATCGATGGTTCCGGTGAAATCAATAATCAGCTTGTCACCTTCGCCAGCTGCTTTATCCGACTCAGTGAACTCTGTGCGGCGTTTCTGGATGTTGGCCAGGGTACGATCGATGTCTTCATCCGCGACTTCGACTTCAACCTGCTCGATGCTCTCACCCTTCAGATCAGGTGTATCAATTTCAGGATATACTTCAATTTCCACATCAAATACAAAATCTTTGCCGCGCTCAACCTGGGTGGGTGAAATGTTTAAGAGGCTTGCCGGAATGAGCTCTTCCTGTTGCAGTGCTTTGGGGTAATACTCATTGATGAGATTGTCAATCGCCTCTTTCAGCGAAGCGCCACCAAATTGTTGTTCCAGCATTTTTTGCGGAACCTTACCTTTGCGGAATCCGGGAATTCTGGCATTTTTAGAAAAACGCGCCAGCTGGGTTTTAACCGCCTTGTCAAAGATATCGGCATCAATGGTAATGGTGATTTTGCGCGCGATATCCGCTTGCTTCTCGATTGAAACTTTCATTATGGGCTCTTGAATGAATGTGGAATTGGGTATGAATGTAGTTGTTAATGTATGGTGCGAAAGGAGAGACTCGAACTCTCACGGGTTACCCCACAGGAACCTAAATCCAGCGCGTCTACCAATTCCGCCACTCTCGCTTTTATGCTACATCTTAAACGCAACATGCCCATACAGCATGTCGCCGGGAATTAGTTCGGGAACAGGCGTTCTGTTCTCGAGCAAATACCCTGGTTGTATTCCCTGCGGGAAGACAACAAAAATGGGGTGAACGATGGGGCTTGAACCCACGACCGCCGGAATCACAATCCGGAGCTCTACCAACTGAGCTACGCTCACCATAAAAAACAATCTTTCTGCGCATTCGTCAAGCGAATGCTGTGCTTCATTATGAAGCAGGCCACTATTATACAAATATAATGGCGCGCCCGACAGGACTCGAACCTGTAACCTACGGCTTAGCTTACCTGCTACGGCTTTCGCCGCCATTGCCGGCTTGCACCAGCAATGTTTGGGGTCTGGACTATATCTTCACCGTTTCAGGTGGGACACGTATAGTCTCTACGGATCCCGTATATTCGAACCTTACCACCGCAACTGTTCGCCTGGGCAAAAAATCACGATCCTTCAGGATCTTACCGGTTTCCTCGGTATTGCCATAAGCCGATCAATATTGGCCAACATCACATCTTGGTCAACACTGGCAAGCTTGAAGGTTTCACCGATACAGTGTCCTGCACTGCCCGGGTTTTTGTTTCCCCGGTCAGGCTCCTATTGTTAAGTCGAAAACTCCCGACTTCGCATCAAAGGCCGTTGCTCTATCCGGTTGAGCTACGGGCGCTCAACAAAAATTGGTCGGGGTAGAGGGATTTGAACCCCCGACACCCTGCTCCCAAAGCAGGTGCGCTACCAGACTGCGCTATACCCCGATCCACTGCGTTTCAAACAGGGTGGGCGAATATACTGATTAGGCCCATAAAGGTCAATGCTGTCTTGGGCTTTATTTCACCTGAGCTCGGGTTTGTGTTCGAGGTTTTTATTTCGGGTTTTTTGAGTGGTCGTTATCGGCCCCGGCGCACTTCTACATCTGGGCCGGGAAACAGAAGACACATAGGGCACGGAGAACACAAAAAAACGTATTCTCCGTGCCCTATGTGTCTATTGGAACCGCCCCGTTAACAACGAATCGATCAGCGCGTTATATTCATGAATTATTCGGGCTAGTGGGTGAATTTCCCGCTTTTGATGCGTTCGGCTTCCATCATTGCGACAGCCCGTGATCCGGAGATGACGATTTCAGGGTCGGGCACAAAGTCGATCTCCTGGTTGCCTCGCTCATACGGCACCGAATTTAAAATGGCGCGCATGGCGTTAAGCCTTGCCA
>JAAELZ010000264.1 GCA_024226105.1 Pseudomonadota bacterium
AGTACAGAGAACAGCCCGATTACCAGCTTGAATGCCACCAGTGCAGGTTTGCATTTGTATTGCGTTTTCATCATTTTCCTCTTTTATTGTATTCGACAATCTTACAAAATATTTGCGCTAATTCCCAGCGTATAAATTTCGTAGAAAGCCTGATTATTGATACAGCCGGGCTTTAGATAGGCTCTCCTCCTTTTCCAAAGAGGGTTTCGTAAAAAGGTTGGGAATCTTCCCCTCTTTGCTAAAGGAGGAGAGCTTTTACGACACCCTCTTAAAGGGGGCGTTCATAAGAATGTATTTCCAGGCCTTCTGCTTATAGTACACGGGTTTTTAACACGCCGTCAATTGCCTCTATTTTTTTAACGGTCGCCTCAGCAACCCCGGAATCCAGATCCATCAAGGTATAGGCAAAGTCTCCCCTGGAATCATTGACCATATGATGAATATTAGTATCCGTATCACCCAGTATGTGCGAAACCTTAGCAATCATATCCGGCACATTTCGATTTAAAATGGCGAGCCGCGCCGCGCCGGCCCGCGCCAGTTTGATATCCGGCAAATTCACTGCGTTCTTAATCGTGCCGTTGTCCAGATAATCTCTCACCTGGTCGGCCACCATCACCGCGCAGTTGACCTCAGCCTCCTTTGTTGATGCCCCCAGATGAGGCAGGCTAATCACACGCGACTGAGCCTTTAGCTGATTACTCGGAAAATCACAGACATAGGCATACAATTTCCCTGATTTCAGCGCATCACAAGCGGCATCATCATTCACAATGCCATTTCGTGCAAAATTTAGAATGACAGCCTGGTCCTTCATTTTTTTCAGGCTTTCGGTATTGATCAAATTGCGCGTACCTTCAATCAGGGGGACATGGAAGGTAATAAAATCTGATTGCGCCAGTAGCTCTTCAATATTTTCAACCGCTTTTACATCAGAGGACAGCGCCCAGGCATGCTTGATTGAAATACGTGGATCAAAACCCACCACGTCCATTCCCAGTGCCCGTGCGGCGTTTGCTATACGTACGCCAATAGCACCCAGGCCCACCACGCCAAGGGTGCGGCCTGGCAGCTCAAAACCGGCAAATTGCTTTTTGCCCGCCTCCACCTGTTTGTGAATGTTTTCATCATCCCCCTCCAGGCCACATACATATTTATGTGCTGCCACCAGGTTTCTACAGGCCATTAACATGCCCGCAATAACCAGCTCTTTAACAGCGTTGGCGTTGGCACCCGGCGCATTAAACACCACCACCCCGTTCTCGGTCATTTTGTCGACTGGAATATTATTTACACCCGCACCAGCACGCCCAACCGCCAGTAAAGCATCCTGGATGTCCATATCGTGCAGGTTCTGAGAACGTAAAAGAATTGCCTCAGGGTTTGCTTCATCCTCACTCAAGGCGTAAGCCTCTTCCGGTAATCGGTCGAGACCGACTTTGGAGATATTATTGAGTATTTGTATTTTATATTTCATATTGATATCGCGTTTGACCTGACTACGCATTTTCCTTTTCGAATTCCTGCATGAATGACACCAGTGCGTCAACACCGGCTTCCGGCATCGCATTGTAGATACTGGCGCGCATTCCGCCCACTGAACGATGGCCTTTGAGGTTCAATAACCCCTGTTGAGCCGCCTGGGCCAGAAAGTCTCCATCCAGATCCGGGTTGGCCAGGGTGAATGGAACATTCATCCAGGAGCGACAGCTTGGCGCTACCGGGCTGGAATAAAAATTCGAGGCTTCAATCGCGTCATACAGTTTCTGCGCCTTGCGCTGGTTAATTTTAGCCATGGCACTGAGCCCGCCTTTCTCCTTGATCCACTGAAATACCAGGCCCGCAAGATACCAGGCATAAGTCGGTGGCGTGTTATACATCGAATCATTTTTAGCGTGAGTTGCATAGCTGAACATCGCTGGCGTGCCCGCGATCGGTTCGGCAATAAGATCCTCCCGTATAATCACCAGCGTAAGCCCCGCCGGGCCCATATTTTTCTGTGCCCCTGCATAAATCACAGCGAATTTTGAAACATCCAGCGGGCGTGACAAAATGGTCGAGGACATGTCCGCCACCAGCGGTACATCGCCCACCTCGGGAATCCAGTGAAACTCCACACCGCCAATGGTCTCGTTCGGCGTATAGTGAAAATATTTTGCATCAGGGTTGCGTTTCCAGCTATCAAATGCCGGGATATCTGAAAAATTACTCTCTTCAGAACTGGCCACCACATTCACATCCGCATAGTGAGCAGCTTCGGCAATGGCTTTTTTGGACCAGGCTCCGGTATTAACATAATCGACCGCTTCACCCGCCTGGCTTAACAGGTTCATCGGAACCATTGAGAACTGACTGCTCGCCCCGCCTTGTAAGAACAACACCTTATAGTTGTCAGGAATAGACAGGATTTCGCGAAGATCGGCCTCGGCCTTTTGGGCAATTGACATATATTCCCTGCCACGATGACTCATTTCCATCACTGACATGCCCGAACCGTTCCAGTCAGACATTTCTTTCTGCGCTCGTTCCAGCACCTCCAAGGGCACCATGGCGGGGCCTGCACTAAAATTGTATTTGCGTCCCATGTTGTTCTCTACGGCTTAAATGAAGCGGCAGATTTTACACCATGCGCATAACCTCAACAGGCCGATCGCACAAGGGAAGTTTTATAGGCGGATAGGCTGGGTAAACTCGAGTTAAATAGTATGAAGTTTTCGATGAACCCAGGCAAAGGTGGCTAATGTTGCCACGCTCATCAGCAGAAAACCCAACAACATGGGCAGCACATCAGCGCCGATGGCCTGCCCGATTAACGTACCGAGCACCACCGAGATAATGGTTGAGCCGGCACCCACCACGGCGGAGCCAATTCCAGCGATATGGCCCAGGGGTTCCATCGCCAGGGCATTTAAATTTCCAAATAGAATACCGATACAAAAGAACGTCAGCAAACAGAAAACAACAAAATTGTGAAATGAAAGAGGCTCTGGAGCACCAAGTTCAGCCACGATTGCAATGCTCGAAAATATACAAATCCCAATAAGAGCCCAAATTGAGAGCTTACGCATTCCATATCGAACCACAAACCGGGCATTTACAATTGACGCCGAACCAATCACCAGCGCCAGCGCCCCGAAATAGTAGGGAAACTGGGCGCCACGTCCGTAGATCAGATCATATATCTGCTGGGACGAAACGAGGTAACCAACAAAGCCGGCGAAAACAAAACCAATAGCAAAGCTGTAGCCCAGTGAAGCAGGGTGTGAAACTACTTCTCTGACAGCCGAAGAGAGTGTCGAAAAAGCCAGTGGCCGACGCAGCTCGGGAATCAGGGTTTCCGGTTGACGAACAGCAAACCATATCAGGCTGCCGACCCCGGTTACGATAAACACCCAGAGGATCATGTGCCATTTGAAATAGTACAGTATGCCCTGTCCCAATGCGGGTGCTATTGCAGGCACCAGTATAAACACCATCATAATGAATGACATGATTCGCGCCATTTCCCTCCCTTCAAACTGATCCCTGATCAGCGCCACACTAACAACCCGTGGGGCCGCGACCCCTATGCCCTGAATGGTGCGACCCAGAATGAAAAGCGAAAAATCTTTCGCCAGGAAGCAAACAACTGCCCCGCCGATATAAAAAGCCAGCCCGATATAGATCGCCGGTTTACGACCCCAGGCATCTGAAAGCGGGCCAAACAGGAGTTTCCCGGCTACCATCCCCAGGAAAACCGATGAAATAACGTATTGGGCATGGTTGCTATCACTTAGTGAAAACTCAGATGCGAGCAATGGTAAGGCTGGCAGTATCATGTCAATTGCCAGCGCAACCAGTGACATCAACAGAGCTGTCAGGACAACAAATTCAGGTTTGCTCAAGGCCAGCGCTCTATCAATATGATGATCATGGATACCGCACCCGGCTACGATTCGCCAGGCTTATAGCTGACGGGCACCCCGGATACCGGGCAGACAAAACTCAAATAGTCGGCTTTCAACATAAGCGAACCCTGCGTACTTTTTTCACCGTAGAGTTTATCGCCCAGCACCGGCCAGCCCAGCTCACTGAGATGACGGCGAATCTGGTGCTTGCGACCGGTCTTGATTTCTACTACAAGCTCACTTTGAGTCTCTCCTGAACAAGCAGATAGAACCGAGGATTCCGCCGCCTTCCCATCCAGGGGAGTAGTAATTTGCAATGGCAAATCTTCCTCAAACCGACCTTTAACCACGACACGATAACGTTTTTGGATTCTGCGAGCACTAAATAGTTTAGATAGCTTCGCTGCGGTTTTCTGATCGTGCGCAAGCAGCATCAAGCCGCTGGCGGCTCGATCCAGTCGGTGCACCAGATAGACTGCCCGCCGGGGAGTGTGATTTTTTTCGACCCAGCGCGTAATCGCACAATGGTCGGCAAATTTCGACCCCTGCGAAAGCATGTTCTCTGGTTTGAACCAGACACTATAGGCGTTCTTATCAGCAACAAGTTCAGGGGCAGGTGCCTCACTGGCCATAATAAACGCATCGTAATGCAGTTCGAGTACATCACCTTTTTGCAGCAGGGTTTTTGCGCGGCGTAAGCGACGGCGCCCCCCTCTGACTTTTTTCAGCCATACCCCCCCTTTATCCATTGCCTGCTTGAGTTTCTGCCGGGACAGTGGAACGGCTTGTGCAAGTAAATCGATTGCTTTTATCCCCTCTTCGCCCGCCTCGACAGATTGCTCCAGGCGTTGCACCGGTTTTGCTTCCACCGGATCGCTGTCTTCCTTAACCATATTTACATTCAGTCTGGTACAAAACAATTTTTCGTAAATCGATACGGGCCATTGTCATGGTTTCACCCCAGACACAGCCGCTGTCCAGGGCTACGTGGTTGCCATCAAACCAGGCACCGGCAGAGGACCAGTGCCCAAACACAATACGCCAGTTTTTCCTTGGAACCAGGGGTAATTCATACCAGGGGTAAAGCTTTCTCGACTGTCCTCCGGGGGCTCCGGCGTAGTTAAAATTCAACCCGCCCTTGCGCGTACAAAAACGCATCCTGGTCATTGCATTAATGATGAAACGGTATCGTTCCCAGCCATCCAGGTCATCGGCCCATAGCGTTGGTCGCTTGCCGTACATTTTCTTAAGCAGTTTGACGTAATCAGGGCCTTGCAGTATGGATTCAACCTCGCGCGCGTAGTTTGCCGCCTGCTTTATAGACCATGCCGGGTAGACACCGGCATGAACCAGCACCGATTTGCTGGCGGCATCTCTGACCAACAGGGGTTGATGGCGCAGCCATTCGAGCAATTCAATATGGTCTCTGGCCTCCAGAATTTCCTCCATGCCGTACGTCAAAGCCGTTTTACGCACCCCATGTGCCAGCGCAAGTAAATGCAGATCATGGTTCCCCAGGACAACTTTCATACGTTCACCCATCTCTTCAGACAACGACTTAATGTAACGTAGCGCCTCCAGAGATTGCGGGCCCCGATTTATCAAATCACCCACAAACCAGAGCTGATCCCGGCCCAGGTCAATCGGGCTTTTCCTTATTAATCTTCGCAGGGGTTGCAGGCATCCCTGAATATCACCCACCACGTAAATACCCGACTCACTCATAATTCCAAACTCCTAAGTTGGACAAGGCATAGTGTGCTTCTGTGGCGGCCAGAAAATGGACCTGGGGCAAGGCGTAAAGCGCGCAATGGCTACGCATTATATTGCAAGGCCCATTCAAGCAGTTACAGCGCGGCCATACGCCGCCACAGGAGTACCCACGGAAAATTAGCATTGGACTCTGTAGTGCCTTTCACCCATAGAGTGAAAAGAAAAACCCACGGTTTCTCAATTGCTTTATGTACTTATTCATCTTTCGTAGCGATCAACTCAGGAATTTGGGATAATACCATCCTGAATTGTTGATGTGTGCTGAGACTCGCGCCGCAGCACTCTGGAACGAGAAACCGGGCCTTCTGGATTTTTGTCATTCTGCAAACAGGGCGTCCTCAAACGGATCTTCCTCTGCCTCAAGCTGAGGCGCCCCGTCATTAATCTGAACCAGGCGTGATTGACGATAACTCTCGCGCAGAAAAATGTACGGATCAACCTGAAATTGTAAGGCCTCTTCGAGCCCCAGCACGCTGGCGCGCGCATCAATCAGACGCACGCCGCCAATCACCCAACGCTCGGTGCCGTCGAATACTATCGGCACCATATCGGTGCTCACCCATTCAACTGCAAGCGTCGTGGCGTCACGCACATTAGAAGGCCCGAGAAAGGGCAACATCAGGTAGGGGCCGTCTTTCACCCCCCATACGGCGAGTGTCTGGCCAAGATCCTCCTGCTGTCGCGGCACATCCAGTTTCGCGGCCACATCAAATAGACCCAATATCCCGGCCGTGGAATTAATTATAAGCCGCGCACTTGAGCTGGCAGCTTTATGAAACTTTCCCTGCAGTAAAGCATTAATAATTGAATTGGGTTCCCATAAATTATTAAAGAAATTAGTGACGCTACGGCGCACCGGTGCCGGCACGATTTTAACGTAGGTAGTGGCAACCGGTTTCCCAATCGCTTTATCAAAGCCCTCATTAAACGCGTACATGTCCCGGTTAAATGCCTCAAACGGATCTGGATTAAAAATTTGCTCTGATGCGGCCTCCCCAGCTCCCGGTTCAGGCCGGGTAGAATTCGTGCTTGCACACGCGCCCAGTAGCGCACATAAAACCAGTATTGAAAACCTGCTTCGAGTAATTGTTCGTGACAAGCTGTACAGGATAGATAACATAGGGATTCTCAGAACAGGTCTTCAGCCTCGGTTTCAGTATCCGCTTCATTTGAAGCGGGAATTACGGGCAATTCCCCTTGCGCGGTGACCTCGTCACTTAGCCCTCCAGGTTCCGTACCAATTTTATAAAACTCCCAATAACCTTCTACATCTTCGGCGTTAGTTAACTCTCCATCTTTTTTCGATACAAATGCCGTTGTAATGCCCGGTGGTGCGGCCGCGACGGCCTCTGGGAAATCTTTAAGCACCTCACGCATATGATCCACCCATACCGGCAATGCGGCTCCTGCCCCCGATTCGCGACGACCCAGGTAAGTAGGTTGATCAAAACCCACCCATACGCTGGTGGCCACATCCGGGTTGAAACCGGAGAACCAGGCATCGCGGTAGTTGTTGGTAGTACCGGTTTTTCCGGATAAATCTTTACGCCCCAGGGCCAGTGCCTTGCGCCCCGTTCCGGAGGTAATGACACTTTTCATCATGTCGGTTATTAAAAAATCACCTTCAGGGGACATGGAAGGTTTCATTAATTCAGTATCGGTTAAATTCGAGAATGGCCGTGTGTCTTTGTCCAGAACCGAACACAAATCACAGCTGCTTTCAATTTTTGAAATATAGTTACCATCCCGATCGGTTATACCTTTAATCAGGTAGGGCCGCGTTTTGGTGCCGCCGTTTGACAGTGTTGCGTAGGCGCTCACAACCTGTAAGGGTGTAACAGAAGCACTGCCCAGGGCGAGAGACAGATTTTTAGGCAAGGTAGAGGCCTCAAACCCAAAACCCCGTAGAAACTCCACCGTATAATCAATCCCGATCGCACGTAACAGGCGAACCGAGACCAGGTTTAGCGATAAGGTCAGGGCCTTGCGTAAGCGCGTGGGGCCAAAAAATTTCTTCGAATAATTCTCAGGGCGCCAAACGCCTTCCTCGCCACTTTCAACCACAATAGGCGCACCACTGACCAGGCTTGAAGGTGTCAGGCCCTGCTCCAGTCCGGCAGAATAAATAAACGGCTTAATATTCGAACCGAGTTGCCGACGAGCCATTGCAGCACGATTGAATTTCGACAAATAATAATCAAAACCACCCACCATCGACAATATGGCGCCGGATTTGCTGTTCAAGGTCACCATCGCCCCGGAAATTTCAGGGATCTGGCTCAAGCGCCAGCCCCCTTTTTTATCGCCATCGTCAGCCTGTTTGATGACATGGATTACATCACCCACCGCGAGAACGGCAGCGGCGTCTTCGGGCTTTTGCCCCATGGTGTCGGGTGTCTTAAAAGGCTGCGCCCAGGCAATGCCCTCCCATTCAAGCGTTAGGCTATCACCATTTTCAAGTGTCGCAATCGCCGACTTATCATTCAGCTGTTCAACCAGCGCAACTTTCAGTTCGCCGCTTGAACTGTACTGGCGCAAGATTTGTGTGGCTTTGGAAAGCTCATCTCCCGAAAGTTCAATCTCATCCAGTTTGACGTTTGCTGTCGGCCCACGGTAGCCATGCCGTAAATCATAATCCAGCAAACCTTTGCGCAAGGCCTTACGGGCAGATAACTGGTAGGCCGATTTTACCGTCAAGGTGACGTTATATCCTTTGGTGTATACCTCTTCCCTGCCGTAGTGATCCACCATGTACTGTCGTGCAAGCTCAGAAACATAGGGGGCCTGCATATCCAGTTCTGCCAGATGCAGGCTGGCAGTAATAGGTGCTTCTTTGGCAACCTGATGGCTTAGATCATCAATCAACTTCAGGGTATGCATCCTGTCCAGCACATAGTTGCGGCGCTGTTTGGCTCGTTTTTCATTCCGAACCGGGTTGTACGCAGAAGGTGCTTTGGGCAATCCCGCGAGCATGGTCAACTGGGGCAGATTCAATTCATTCAGTGGCCGGCCATAGTAGGTCTGTGCCGCAGCGGCGAAACCGTAAGAGCGATTACCCAGGAAGATTTTGTTGACATACAGCTCCAGGATCTGTGATTTGCTGAGATTTTTTTCCAGCTTAAAAGCCACCAGTACTTCTTTCAGTTTTCGTTCATAGGTTTTTTCATTGCTTAGAAAGAAATTTCGCGCAACCTGCATGGTAATTGTACTCGCACCCTGCCCGCGCCCGCCGGATTTAAAATTGCTTACTACCGCACGCATTATTGCCCGGTAATCAACTCCGGAGTGGCTATAGAAACTATCATCCTCAGCGGAGGTGATCGCATCAAGTAAAATCGGCGGTGTATCCTGTATGAGCACCGGGATTCGCCGCTCATTACCGTACTCCCCAATCAACAAATCATCGCTGGTAAAAATACGCAGGGGTACGTTTAAATCAATTTCATTTGCGTGCTCAATATCCGGCAATTCATCCAGCAAACCGAACACATAGATACCCACCAGCAAGCCTACAAACAGGCCAGCCATCATCAGAAACCCGAAGATGCGCCCGAACAGGCCACCCAGGACGCTGACAATCGCTGCCAGCACCATTTTTATTGTTTTTAACATCGGCGTATTTTATTACATTCGCTTGCTGTATTAGGAAATAAGAAGCGATTTAAATGCAACGTGATTGACTCTACCTGAATGAGCTGAAGTATGTGTTCTTTATCTACCTGTGTTGATATCTACAGCTGATCATCATACGCGGATCCCTACAATGATTTTTGCAGCGCCGCGAACAGACCACTATAATCCAACCCTTTATTTCAAGTAGATCGTGTTGTGACCTTTCAACAAATTATTTTGACGCTGCAGCAATTCTGGGCTGATCAGGGATGCATCCTGTTGCAACCTTACGATATGGAGGTCGGCGCGGGTACCTTTCATCGCGCCACTTTTCTCGATTCGATCGGGCCTGAACCAATGCAAGCAGCTTATGTGCAGCCCTCCCGGCGCCCAACCGACGGGCGTTACGGCGAAAACCCAAACCGCTTGCAGCACTACTATCAGTATCAGGTGGTTTTGAAACCTTCACCGGAAAACATTCAGGAACTGTACCTGGAATCCTTGCGGGCATTGGGGCTGGATCTTTTGGAGAATGATGTACGTTTTGTAGAAGACAACTGGGAATCACCGACGCTGGGGGCGTGGGGTCTGGGATGGGAAGTCTGGTTAAATGGCATGGAAGTCACGCAATTCACCTATTTTCAACAGGTCGGCGGGCTTGAGTGTCGGCCCGTAACCGGCGAAATCACCTACGGACTGGAACGCATTGCGATGTACATCCAGGGAGTTGACAGCGTCTACGACCTGGTGTGGACGGACGGTTACAGCTATCGCGATATTTTTCATCAGAATGAAGTCGAGCAATCAAAATATAACTTTGAACTGGCGAACGTAGCAGAACTGTTTCATCAGTTTGATGCTGCTGAAACGGCCTGCGAGGTGGCGATTGAAAATGCAATACCTTTACCTGCTTATGAACAGATTCTGAAGGCTTCCCATCTATTTAATTTACTCGATGCCCGACAGGCGATTAGCGTCACTGAACGTGCCCGCTATATTGGTCGGGTACGAAACTTGTCGCGCCAGGTCGCACAAAGTTATTACCAGAGCCGTGAAGCCCTGGGCTTTCCTCGGGGCAAGGAGACAGTTGCATGAACCAGTCACTACTAATCGAACTGGGAACCGAAGAACTGCCTCCCAAAGCACTGAAACAGCTTAGTGACGCTTTTAGCGCCACACTCAGTGAATCGCTGCAGGCTGCTGGCCTGCTCTCAGACAATACACATGTTAAATCCTATGCCAGCCCCAGGCGATTAGCCATCTGGATGAGTGAGATCACGGATACCCAGGAAGATTTTTCGCAAATACGCAAGGGCCCTGCCGTTGCCGCCGCATTTGATGACAATGGTGAACCGACCCGTGCCGCACAGGGATTCGCGAAATCCTGTGGCGTGGAGGTAGCAGACCTGGGCAGAGAAAAAACTGACCGGGGCGAGTGGCTGGTATTTGAGCAAAACATTGCCGGAAAATCGATTACTGAATGCGCACAGGAAGCACTGAACGCCGCAATCACTCAGCTGCCCATTCCTAAACGTATGCGCTGGGGAGATAAAAGTGCTGAGTTTGTACGCCCCGTTCACTGGTTGATTGCTTTACATGGTGAAACCATCCTTGAACTGTCTGCTCTGGGCCTAAAGGCAAACAATACCTCGCGAGGGCATCGTTTCCATCATCGCGATATCATTGTCATTAATCACGCAGACGATTATGCTGGCGAACTGCGACGCTGCTACGTGCTGGCCGATTTTTCCTTCCGGCAGGAACGTATCAAACAGCAATGCGAAGCACTGGCCAGCGAAGCTGGTGGGATTGTTGTACTCGACCCTGCACTCCTGGACGAAGTCACCGGCCTGGTGGAATGGCCGGTATCTCTGCTGGGGAAATTCGACCCGGCTTTCCTGGATGTGCCCCGGGAAGCGTTAATCGCGTCGATGAAAGACCACCAGAAATATTTTCACTTGACAGATAAACATGGCGAACTGCTACCGGCATTCATCACTGTCAGCAACATTGAAAGCAGCACCCCGGAGAAAGTGCTCACCGGTAATGAACGCGTTTTACACGCGCGCCTGTCAGACGGCCAGTTCTTCTGGGAACAGGACAAGTCACACCCGCTTGAAGACAATGCTGAACGACTGGAACAATTATTGTTTCACATCAAGCTCGGTTCAATGGCGGACAAAACCCGGCGGCTGCAAAATATTGGCGGTCAACTGGCCAAACTGATTGGCGCAGATGTGGTCGCAACGCAACGGGCCGCAAGCCTTTGCAAACTTGACCTCGTTAGCCATATGGTAGGCGAATTTGCCAGCCTGCAGGGAACAATGGGCCGTTACTACGCCCTGCACGATGGCGAAGACAAACTCGTCGCTGATGCAATCGAACAGCATTACTGGCCGAAATTCGCCGGCGACAAACTACCCGAATCGGGTGAATCGCTAGCGCTGGCGCTGGCCGACCGCCTCGATGCACTGGTGGGAATTTTCGCCAGTGGCGAGAAACCCACCGGGGTGAAAGACCCTTACGCTCTTCGCCGCGCCGCGCTTGGTGTGCTACGCATCCTCATTGAGAAACAGCTGGATATCCCCCTGCAAACCCTGCTCGAAATCACCGTTGGCGCCTATCAGGGCGACAGCGTAAAAGTCAGCCCCGATGCCGAAACCAACACTCAGCTCAGCCAGTTTATTCTGGATCGCCTGCGCGCCTATTACGCCAGCCAGGGATTCGACATCAATACGTTCAATGCCGTGGCGGCAGTAGAGCCCGCGCGGGTATATGATTTTGACCGCCGAATTCATGCAGTTAGTGAGTTTTTTCAAACCGAACAATCTGCGGCGACCGCATTGGCGGCAGCAAACAAGCGCATCGCCAACATACTAAAAAAGGAAGGCGTAACAGCCAATCAATATCAGGTCAACCTGTTTACCGAAGCTGCCGAACACGAACTGGCCAGGGTGCTGGAGTCTCTGCAAAAAAGTACTCGCAAGTCGTTTGTAAGACAGCAATACGCGCAGGGCCTGGCGGAACTGGCACAGCTACAAACACCGGTAGATTCCTTCTTTGATGACGTCAGGGTTATGGATGACGACGAAAATGTTCGTAATAACCGCCTGGGGCTGCTCGGTGCACTGCGTGAGCTGTTTTTGCAAGTCGCAGACATTTCCCACCTGAATGTAGAAGGCTGAAGGGAACCTGTAACAACTCATGAATGATCAGCAACAACACTGGCAGGCAATGATGGACATCGTCCAGTCTTTTCATGACAAACATCAGTTCAACAAAAACGGTGGTGAGGATATGGTTTACCGTGTTGCGCTGATGACGGAAGAACTCGGTGAGATTTCCGAGGCTGTCACCAAGGGTAAAAGCAAAGAAGAGCTGGCCGAAGAATGTGCCGACCTGCTGATCCTGCTGATGGGCAACGCCATCGCGGCAGATTTTGATCTAAATGGAGCATTCTGGCTTAAGATGGATAAAATTCTGAAGCGCGAGAGCCGACTGGTAGATGGTCGTATTCGCGTATCGGGCGCATTTACCGGATCTGAAGATAGCTGATGTATAAGGATGGATAAATGGTTAATACTCGATCGCGATGGCGTCATTAATTACGATTCCGACGAGTTTATAAAGTCACCTGAAGAATGGCAGCCACTACCGGGCAGCCTGGAGGCCATCGCCCAACTCAATAATGCGGGTTATCGGCTTGTTGTAATCTCCAATCAATCCGGGCTTGCACGAAACCTGTTTAGCAAAGAAACGCTCAAAGCCATCCACCAGAAGTTCAATTCTTTGCTGGCCGACAAAGGCGGCAAGGTGGAGCGTATATATTATTGTCCGCATGGCCCTGATGATGAATGCGAATGCCGAAAACCCCTGCCCGGTCTGTTCCGCAAGTTTGCTGACGAGTTTGGAGTTTCCCTCAAAGACGTTTATGCATTGGGCGATTCAGTCCGGGATTTACAGGCAGCAGAAGAAGCGGGAGCGCGCAGCGTACTGGTCAGAACCGGGAAAGGCCGATTGAGCGAGCAACAGTTACTCGCACTGGCAAAGCAAAACCCGCTACGCAGTGTGCCGGTATATAATGATCTGGCGTCATTCGTAAACCATCTACTATCTGGGAATATCAAGGTATGAGACAATTTATTGGAAACTTTGCATTTGTTATAGGTCAGGTAGTGTCGACCATTTTGTTTTCGCCCCTGGCATTAGTTCTCTCACCCTTTTTAAGTTCGCTGCAAAAAGCTGCGTTCATTGGCGTATGGGCCGGTTTTATACGCTGGTGGCTGAAGGTGTGCTGCCGCATTGATTATAAAGTCAGCGGCCTAGAGAATCTGCCTGACGAACCCGCCGTGGTCATCGCGAATCATCAGTCTGCATGGGAGACCATCATATTTCAGAAAATTTTCCCAGGTCAGTCGTATTTACTTAAACGGGAATTACTCTGGATACCCTTTTTTGGCTGGGGGTTGGCCGCCAATGAACCCATTGCAATCGACCGGGCTAAAAAAACCCAGGCACTTCAGCAACTGATTACCCAGGGCAAAGAACGACTGAAACGTGGCCGCTGGATCGTCATTTTTCCCGAAGGAACACGCCGGCCGGTCGGTCAGCCGGGTACATTTCAGGCGGGCGGTGCATTTATCGCCAGTAAAGCCGGGGCACCCATCGTTCCAGTGGCCCACAATGCCGGCGTATTCTGGAGCAAAAAAAGTGCGTTCAATAAAAAACCCGGCACGGTTGAAGTGGTCATCGGCCCGGTAATTGAGAGCAAGGGGCGCAAAGCCAGGGAGTTAAACCTACAGGCCGAAGAATGGATTTTGCATGCCATGCAGAAACTGGCAATCAGCCCTGAGTAAAAAGGCTACGGATAAAGTAGGCTGATAATAGCCTCAATGGATTCAAGGTTCGTTCTACGATGCTATATCAGAATATACGCTAAACTAGACTCAAGACTACAAAAAAGAGGAACCGTTAATGCAAGTAAAAGACATCATGACCGCCAGCCCGAAAACCGTTTCACCAGACATGCTCATAAAGGATGTCGCGACGATGATGCTAATCGAACGTATCAGTGGGGCACCCGTAGTGGATGAAAGTGACAATATCGTTGGCATTATTTCTGAAAAAGACATACTGATCCATATGTTTCCAACGCTTGATGAACTCATGAATGAGACCAGCCCGGATTTTGAAGAACTGGAGAATAATTATAACCAGACCATGCCCTTAACCGTCCAGGAACTGATGAGCAGCAACGTCTCAACTGTCAGCTCGGACATGCCATGCCTTAAGGCCGCCTCAATGATGTGGATACGCAAGATTCGCCGCATTCCCGTAGCAGATGACGGCAAACTAGTTGGCATAATCAGCATTGGTGATGTCCACCGGGCGATATTCAAAAATAGCATCGGCTAGAATAAGTGGGGTCAGATGAAACTTTACAAAATAAATGTTTCATCTGACCCCACTTATTTCCAGCCCAGGATAGTGGCTAGTTTTTTAGAATACAGGCGTATCTGATTCTGTCATACGCCTTTTACTCTACCAAATAGGATTTCAATATCCGCAAATATTTTTTCCGGTTCTATATCCTGCGGATACAACATCACCAGGTTTCCCATCGGATCCGCGATCACAATATGCTGATCCAGTTGCCCTGATTTTATGCCCAACTTTTGCTCCAGAGTGGAGGCATCCCCGCTTTCTAAGACAAATAATTCGGTGCCCTTAAATTGCGCAAGCTCCGCCTGAAGTGTCTCAGAATCAGCAGAGCCCAGTGACACATATGCACGGCGAATACGCGCTTTATCCACGCCCATCATTCTACGCAACTGTTGCAAAGTGAACAGCGTTTTCCTGCAAGCCTGCCCGCATGGCGATGAACCGAACATCAACAGCGTCCAGCTTTTTGAATCAATGCCCAACGGAAAGGCCTGCCCTTCCGATTGCATGAAATGCACTTCATCGGGCCCGATCAACGGCGAAATCAACGTGCCGTTGTTGCGCGTTCCCAGATTCAGCACATCCGGATTTAAGTACAAAAACCACGACAGAAGATAAGGCACGGCGAAAACCGCCACCATAATCAACAGGGTACGTTGTGCTTTACTAAACTTTGATTTTTTATCTATTTTCGACATTTAATTTTCATTTTCTGCTCTTCCACGTTTTCGCCCCAAAGCAATAAACAGGATTGTCACGATAAGGCAAAACGCAAACCACTGGATCGCATAACCAATGTGCATCGCCACCTTCGCTTTATAGGCTGGCCATTTTCTCAATAAACCATCACCGCTATCATTATTCTGCAACATGGCAAACGGGGCAATTTTCAGAGGTGATTGGCTTTGATACTTTTCAATATCAAGATAGAGCCACAAATTGAAAGGTACTGTTTTTGAAAGAGGTACAGACGAGCTTTCGACAAAAGGCAATGCCGACGGCGTTCTTACAATGCCCTGCAGGACAATTTCACCCGCTGGCAGTTCCACTTCCGGCAATACCTTTCGCGATCGGCCCTGCGCAACCCAGCCACGATTAACCAGAATATGCAGGTC
>JAAELZ010000265.1 GCA_024226105.1 Pseudomonadota bacterium
AACATTCAAAGCGGGTCGATTTTAATAAACGAGATGACAATCGGGGGAAGCTAGTGTAGTGTCCTGCGGCAATGTCCATTCCATCTAACAGGCAACGCAGACAGCTTCTTGCTGTTATTCCAGCCCTTTTACTGGGCCGCTTCACCTCACCCGCTTTCGCGGCTGAAACAACCTCATCACGGGAACGCGACGCGGTTGTTACCCGCCTGCTGGAAATCATTGACCAGGTGGGTATTATCATTCCCGGCGAAGGTTTTAAGAGCATCAAACTCGGAGACCCGTATGAAAAACTGGTACGACTCTGGGGCAAGCCTAAAAGCGTCAACCGTAAAGGAACCATTAGCTATTTGCTCAGCCACAAAACCGTAATTCATTTTTCAGGAAAGAAAAGTATTGAAACCATCGTAGTGGTCGGGAAAGCGGGCTCACTTGCGCACGTTAACAATGGTGTTGTTTTTGGTATGACACAGGGGCAGGTACTCGCACAGTTTAGCGCCACCCCGGATAAACATAAGCGTGATTTGATTCGCTACAAAGACCTGGGGATTGAATTGGGGTTCAAGTCCGGCGCCCTGGCTGAAATCGTTATATTCAAGCCCTGAAAGAGAAAAGGCCGCGTAAGCGGCCTATTCGTTTGGAAGACAGAAAAACGCTGCCTATTTCTTCGGCTGTTTGAGCAACGCCTTAGCACCGCCGACCCAATCTTCTTTTTCAAGACGGTCATCCAGTACGCCAAGCGCCGCAGCTAATGTACGTATATCTGCCTTTCTAAGTTTGGAGATTTGCTGGTAAGATGAAATACCCAGATCATTTAACATCCCTGCATATTTTTTACCGACACCATGGATTTTGGTGAGATTATCCTTGTCTTCGGAGGTTCCTACACGGTTGATCACCTCAGAAAACGCAGCCCTGCCAGCAGCCTGATCAGCTTCACGCGCCGCCTGAGTCTTGCGAACAGATGCCTTTTTTCCTGCTTTAGCCGCAACCTTTTTCTTTACTGGCGTTTTGGCAGATGCTTTTTTAGCAATCGGTTTCTTTACCGGCACCTCACTGGCAGCTGGCTTTTCAGACATTTCACTAGCACCTGTTTCAGCGACAGCGCTGCTCGTTGCCGCCAAAGCTGCCTTGCTTTCACGATTGGCTTTTTTCAGTTGCCTGAGTTGTGTGCGCAACTCACCGATTTCTACCTGCTCACGACCCAAAGTGCCACGCAATACCCAGCCGAGGATCGCACCAATAATGGACGCTGCCACCATAAACGCGATAATTTCTAGTGCTGTCAGTAACATAATAACTCCTACTCTGAAATATAAAAAACAA
>JAAELZ010000266.1 GCA_024226105.1 Pseudomonadota bacterium
CTTCGATGCTATCTATGCGTGAGCCGATGGCTGAGCCAAATACGACGAAATACAGCGCAGTTGATATGACGGGTGATGCGACACTTTGAAACAGGGTATTTCCGAAGCGTAGCATTTCATAATGATATATGGCCCAGACAGCGCGTATATTCATCTTTTTTCCGCGACTAAATTAACAAAGATATCTTCAAGCGAACTTTGCTCAATGTGCAGGTCCTTGAGCGAAAGACCGGCTTCGCTAATGGCTTGAAGCAGGGCGGTTATGCCCGTGTGCTTGCTTAGTGTATCGTAGGTGTAAGCAATGTGAAAGCCATCATCCAGGAGCTCCAGTTCATAGCACCCCAATGATTCTGGAAGGGTGGTTACCGCCGCCCTGAGCTCAATTATCAATTGCTTTCTGCCCAGGGTTTGCATGAGTTTTTGTTTGTTTTCTACCAGTAGAAGTTTACCGTTGTTGATAATGCCGACACGATCAGCGATGGCCTCCGCCTCTTCAATGTAGTGGGTAGTAAGAATGATGGTGACGCCTGATTCGCGTAAGCGGGAGACCATATTCCACATATCTTTACGTAGCTCGACATCTACCCCGGCGGTAGGTTCATCAAGAAACAGAATTCTCGGCTCATGCGACAGGGCCTTGGCAATTAGAACGCGTCGTTTCATACCACCGGAAAGCGTTCTTAATTCACTGTCCTTCTTGTCAAACAACGAAAGGTCCTTTAGCAATTTCTCAAGATAGCGGCTATTCTTTTTTTTGCCGAACAGCCCCCGGCTAAAGTTAACCGTGTTCCATACCGTTTCAAACGCACCGAGTGTGAGCTCCTGTGGTACCAGCCCTATCAGGGTCCGCGCCTGCCGAAATTGGCTAATATTGTCAAACCCGTCTACCGATACTGCCCCCGAAGAGGGTGAAACAATACCGCAGATGGTCGATATGAGGGTGGTTTTACCCGCCCCGTTCGGGCCCAGCAGCGCCAGAATTTCCCCTTCATGAATGTCCAGGCTTACCGCCTTCAGGGCCTGATGTCCGGAAGCATAAGTTTTGCTAAGTCTATTGATTGAAACGATGCTGCGCATTACGCGATATTACTGTAATCTACGCGCCTTACCATCATTGTATTTTAATTAAGTGGGCTTGCCCCCATATTGCTACGAAGTATTCAAAAGAAATACAAAAATTTCGCGTCTTCAACGTCAAAGCATAACAAAACAGTATGTTTATTCTAAAGTTTATCGCAGCTATAGCCGGTCTCGTTAGTCTCGGCCCGTTTGGGGCTATTCTGGGCTGGTTTGCCGGCTCACTGGTCAGCAATTTAATTACAGATGGACCACGCGCCCTTATGCCGGGCGGTCGCCGGGAAATCCGCCAGGAACGCCAGGCGGTGTTTCTGAAGACCCTGTTTCTGTTAATGGGTAGATTGGCGAAGGCGGATTCGAAGGTGTCTCAGTCTGAAATCAATCATGTCGAGCAATTTATGGCGCAAATGGGAATGACCGCGGAACATCGCAAAGAGGCGATCGCTCATTTTCAGGAAGGGGTGAAAGCCGATTTTCACATGGACAATACGCTGGACTATTTTCTAAAAGTGTGCGGCCGGTCGCTGCAAATGAAACACCTGCTTCTGGTGTATATGACAGGTGTCGCTCTGGCAGACGGAAAAATTCATTCAGCAGAAAATGAACTACTGAGGCGGGTCGCCGGCAAACTTGGCTACTCAGAGCAGGCTTTTAATCAGCTAATGGCGATGATCCAGGGGCAAAATCGTTTTGCCGGTGGTGCAGGTTACCAACAGCATCGCGGGTCGGGCCCCGGACCTCAAGGCGCAACCAATACGCTCGAAGATGCCTACCAGGCACTGGGCGTATCTCCCAGCACCAGTGACAAAGAAATTAAGCGCGCTTATCGCAAGCTTATCAGCCAGTACCATCCTGACAAGCTGATTGGCCAGGGTGTGCCTGAAGACATGATTCAAAAAGCGACTGAGCGTTCAAAAGAGATTCATTCAGCCTACGACTTGATTGAAAAACATCGTAAAAAATAGGAAGTGATGCCAGGGGTGGAAAATACAATTTCCTGGCTCTGTGCGCCCTCCTTACCAGGAAAAATCGGGTAACGGCTTGCCTACATGTTTGCGTATAACGGCCCGCCGCCACCTTCGGGCGGTGTCCAGACGATATTCTGGGTTGGATCTTTGATATCGCAGGTTTTACAGTGTACGCAGTTTTGTGCGTTGATACGCAGCACTTTTTCACCGCTTTCATTTTCTTCGATTTCGTACACCTGCGCGGGGCAGTAACGTTGCTCAGGGGCGTCATACAGCGCCAGATTGGTATTAATTGGTACGCTTTGATCTTTCAGGGTCAAATGTGCGGGCTGGTTTTCCTCGTGGTTAGTGTTGGAAAGGTGTACCGAGGATAGCCTGTCAAAGCTCAGTTTTCCGTCGGGTGAAGGATATTCAATCACCTTCGCATCAGTTGCAGATTTAAGGCTCAAATTATCGGCGTGATGCCGCATGGTCCAGGGCTCTTTTCCACGCGTGATGTAAGAGATCAGGCCTGCGTTGGCCAGGCCCAGCCACAGGCCTTTTTGAAATCCCGGGCGAATATTGCGCACCGGTTGCAGTTCGCTGCTAATCCAGGAGTTTTTTACGTCTTCGTTGTAGGCTTCCAGATTTTGCTTATTCTGAATTGATTTGAAAGCGCATTCGGCTGCGAGCATGCCGCTTTTCATTGCGGTGTGTGAGCCCTTGATCTTGGGTACATTTAAAAAGCCGGCACTGTCACCGATTAACAGTGCGCCATTTACGTCGAGTTTTGGTATCGATTGATAGCCGCCTTCGGATAAGGCTCGTGCGCCGTAGCTAATGCGTTTTCCGCCTTCGAGGGTTTTGCGTACTTCGGGGTGCGTTTTATAACGCTGAAACTCCTGAAACGGGCTCAGGTGTGGGTTGCTGTAATCCAGGCCTACAGCAAAACCGACTGCTACCAGGCAATTGTCCATGTGATACATAAATCCGCCGCC
>JAAELZ010000267.1 GCA_024226105.1 Pseudomonadota bacterium
CAACGGGGAGCAACTATCTGGCTCACCGGTTTTAGTGGATCGGGTAAATCAACAATAGCTCTGCAACTTGAAAAAGAACTAATCGATCAGGGGCGTTTATGTTATATCCTTGATGGTGACAATGTGCGTCATGGTTTAAATCGTGACCTTGGCTTCTCAATGGAGGACCGTAAGGAAAATATTCGCCGCATTGCTGAAGTTGCTGCGCTAATGAATGATGCAGGAATGATAGTAATATCTTCTTTTATTTCACCCTATATGTCTGATCGGGCAGAAGCACGGGAAGTGATCGGTGATGGTTCATTTATTGAAGTTTTTGTTGATGCCTCAATTGAAGTTTGTGAGCAACGTGATCCAAAGGGATTGTATAAAAAAGCACGTGCAGGTGAGATCCAGCAATTTACCGGTATCAGTGATCCATATGAAGTTCCACAAGATGCTGAGATGACAATCAATACAGAAAGTATTGAACCTAATGATGCTGCTTTTAAGATTATTGGCGAATTGGCATCACAGGGTATTGTTGGCTGATATAAAATCTTTGGAAATTTTGGGGTCGGAGTAAAGGGTCAGAGTAAAATTTACTCTGACCCAATAGTTACTCAGCCTCAGATAGTTATAACCATCCGTCAATAGGGGACGCCCATATATTGCCACCTACCGGGTGAAGAGCTGATCCGCAGGTTTCTACTCCGAGTATTGCCCAAAGGTCTGGTCACTCTTTCACCTCCTGTGACCGCGGCAATAGTGCCTCCCGCTTCTTGCCGGGTGCAAGTCCCGGTCGGGTAAGGGCCAACCACTGGTGCGGTGGTATCTGTTTTTTGGGCCATTTTATTACCGCCTTTACCCGGTGTCATACCCCGTCTTAGGGGATGTCTCGATGGTAGCGCACCAGTTGCCGTTTGCGGGAAGAGAAACCATGCATAGCGAAACGGTCTCCGGCGGTGGAGAGGGCCTCGGCAAACATGAACAGGCTGTCCCGGATAACGTCTATCATTTCCCGCTTCCGGGGCTTGGGGCGGTGTAGGACCTGTTTGGCGGGGAGGTGAGGGATGTAACCACAACGGGACGGGGGACGGAGGTTTGCTTGCCACCGGTAATCGGGCAACGCTGCCTGGCTCCCGCAGTGCGTTACGTACCGCCCGTTCCTGGGTCGCCTCATCAAGCGGCAGGCGCTCCGGATCCGGGCGCAGATTAAGGTGGGCGTCAACCAGTCGCCGGTAGCGTTTGCCTATGCCAGGGAAACGGTGCAATATCGCCTTCGATGCCAGTTGGCTACGGGTAATCCATGTGCCATTTCCGCCTTCAGACTGAGCGGCCAGGACCGCCAGCCACAGGTAGAGGTCGCGGTTCAGGGCGCGGTCGGCAAACAGCGCAATCCGCCACGGCAGACACAGGGTATCG
>JAAELZ010000268.1 GCA_024226105.1 Pseudomonadota bacterium
AAATGGGTGTGGTCGAAATTGAAGCCTATTTGAGCCATCTGGCTGTAGAGCGAAAGGTTTCCGTCAGTACCCAGAACCAGGCACTTTCAGCGATACTATTCCTATATCAGGAGATTCTGGAAATTCCAGTAGAGGGTGTTAATGCGATCCGTGCCAAAACGCCTGTGCGTTTACCAGTTGTTTTAAGCTTGTACGAGGTTGATGCGCTTCTGAACAGGATGCAAGGTATAAACGGGCTCGTCGCCCGGTTGCTCTACGGTTCGGGGCTACGTTTGATGGAAGCTTTACGCCTGCGGGTCCAGGATGTTGATTTTTATCGAAACGAAGTTTCCATTCGTGCCGGCAAGGGTGCGAAAGATCGTATTACCATGTTGCCGCTGTCTCTCAGGCCCAAACTTGAGTCACACCTTGAAGGGCGGCGAGTGTTGTTTGAAGCTGATCTGGAGAAAGGGCAGGCGAGTGTTTATCTGCCGAACGCTTTAAGTAAGAAGTATCCCGGGGCAGACACTGAATGGAGCTGGCAATACATTTTTCCATCCAGCCGCTTAAGTATTGACCCCAGGACCTCTGTGATTCGCAGACACCACCGAGACGGGAAAACCATTCAACGCGCGATGAAAAAAGCGTGTAAAACGTGCGGTCTAAATAAGCGGGCGACCCCGCATACTTTGCGCCATTCGTTTGCTACGCATTTACTTGAATCAGGTTACGATATTCGCACAGTGCAGGAATTACTCGGCCATAAAGACGTTTCCACAACCATGATCTATACGCATGTGCTAAACCGGGGAGGGCGCGGCGTACAAAGCCCGCTGGATCGTTAACCGGCCTGATAATTGGCCTTATTCCCGACGTCAATTCGATTACAATACAGCGCACCGAACCCCGTGTTGTTTATATAAACCGAATACCGTGTCTTTTAGCCATAAACTGATCCGTAAAGCATCCGCGATGCCCGCCCTGGCGGGGCTGAAAGCAAAACTGCGCGCGATGCTTTACGATGCCTCAGCGGCGCAGCGCATGGAAGACAAGATTGCGCCAATCACGCTGAAGATCGACCCGGATGCCCCCGTGCGCGTGAATTTTTTAATTCCTGAGATTAGCTTTCGCACTTTTTTTGGCGGTTATATTGCCAAGTTCAACCTCGCGCAAAAATTGATGGATGCCGGGTTTAAGGTGCGTTTTGTACTGGTGGATGCCTGTCCGGTAGATGAAGCGTCCTGGCGTGAAATGGTGGCGCAATATGAAGGTATCGAGACTATATTTGATCGTGTCGAAGTGGCGTATTGTTTTGATCGCAGGCAGGCACTGAGGGTTTCACCGGATGACCGGCTTATCGCCACGACCTGGTGGACAGCCCACATCGCGCACGGTATGGCGAAACAACTGGGCATAGAAAAATTTCTCTATTTGATCCAGGAATACGAGCCGTTTACCTTTGCCATGGGTTCGTATTATGCGCTTGCAGATCAATCCTATCGCTTCCCCCATAGGGCGCTATTCTCCTCACCCCAGTTGCGCGACTATTTTCAGCAGCAGCAAATCGGTATTTATGGTGAGGCATGGGGTGACGCAAGTGAGGCTACGCCATTTGAAAATGCGATCCTCTCGTTTGATCAAAATGCCTTATTGCAAAA
>JAAELZ010000269.1 GCA_024226105.1 Pseudomonadota bacterium
ACCAGGGCCTTAGGGGCCCCCCGGAAAAGCACGTGTTCCCTCTTTCTGCTTTTCAGGCTTGTCCTGAAA
Organism: Pseudomonadota bacterium; assembly: GCA_024226105.1. Taxonomy (GTDB): domain Bacteria; phylum Pseudomonadota; class Gammaproteobacteria; order Arenicellales; family Poriferihabitantaceae; genus JAAELZ01. The sequence continues at coordinate 70 of JAAELZ010000269.1, forward strand.
AGCAGAAAGAGGGATAACATGCAGCAAAAAGGAAAGGAATTTGTTAAATAATAGTAAAACTTTAGCAAGTAACGTGAAGTGGCGTAAAAAGCAGTGGTAGGGGGTCAATTAGGGAGTGTGTTGGTGTTGACAGTGTGTTAAAAAATAGAGGAATGGAGCTGGTGTGTGATAAAATGGAGGAAGGAACATCTGTTGTAGTGTGTGGCAAAGTGCAGAGAGGAATTTACTATTGGAGTCGAGTATTGTGAGATAAGGTGTATATGCAAGATGATGCTTTTGTTATAGTGTTGAAATATAGTATTTAAAATGATGAGAAGAGCGAAATGTATGTAGTGTGAATGTTGTTTTGAGGTTGGCATGTGTGGTGCATGGCAATGTTGCGGTATGCGTGCACGTATGTGTGGACGTGCGGTATGTGTGGTGTGTGTCGGTTGTGCACGTATGTGTGCACGTATGTGTGCAGGCGCGAGCACGCGCGATCTAGAAACGTGTACTTCTAGTGTTTTTGATTCGTTCGTTTTGGGACCGTTCATCCCGGGACCAGGGGGGATTTCCATGGTATGTTGCCACTCACCAACATGTGCCGATTCATCCCACCAAGTGACGCGGGCGTTATACATCTCGGGCCTCCGGAAAGCCCGCTCGGACTTACAGATCAAAAAAATGGGATTTATGCCTTAAACAGCTGAAGCTCGTGAGTCGGGGCTGCCGCCCGCCCGCACGCGCCTCCGGCTTATAAATTGGCGCTGATAGACATTGTTTCCTTGAATGAGGGATCATCTTTCAGCAACTGAAATCGGGAAGTCCTGAGGAGGCACTGGCAATTTTCTACGCGGTGTACGCACTTTCCCAGCTTTTTTGGAATATAGATTGCTCACACAGCACTGTCCTGAGCGAACCAAGGGCTCCCCACCCACCACCCAAGTGGGTGTGTCCACCCTACCCATACCCATAGTAGAGGGCCGCTGGTCGCTCCTGGCTGAGGAGTACAGATCGAAAAACCTCATTATTTGGCTGAAAATGAAGACCTTGCTTGCTTGCTTGCTGCTGCTGCTTGCTTGCTGCTGCTGGCTGCTTACAGAAGCCGGGTTTTGAAAACGACCATTTTCCAGATCTCGTACGTTCGCCGCCGCCCAACCAAGGCCAACCCCACTGGTACCCATATGGCTGCCACCACCATACATACACCCATACCGGCCGTGGTGTTGGGGCGGCGTGGGAGCTGTGGAGGAAAAAGTCGGTCATTTTTTCCGAAAAGTAAGAATAAATAAGCCTAGATAGATAGATAGAGAATCGGCAGAATAAAGACTGCTCACGGGTTACAGAGGCCGCGAAGATTTGGCGACGGCTGGGTCGGCCACACACCGCCTACCACCTCCACCCTGCTCACACCCATGGTGGGGGGCGGCTGGTCTGCCCTGGCTGGGGAGCACGGGTCGAAAAACCTCATTATTTGGCTGAAAA
>JAAELZ010000270.1 GCA_024226105.1 Pseudomonadota bacterium
ACGCTAGTAGCACTCGTTACACTTTTCTTTTCATCAATCGCTTTGGCCACCCCGGTCAATATCAATACAGCAACCGCAAGCGAAATTGCCGCCGCGCTAAATGGCGTTGGAATGGCCAAAGCGGAAGCCTTAATTGCATATCGTAGCGAAAACGGCATGTTTACCAGTGCCGGTCAAATCGTTAATGTTAGCGGTATTGGCCAGGCGACGTTTGAAAAGAACAAGGCTGATATCCTCGTCGAATAAGGTTTTATGCAGGGATGAACTGTCGATAGGGATATCGAAGATTATCGTTAATTAAGCACGCCTTTTGGCGTGCTTTTTTTATCCAGTGATTTATTTTAGCAGGAACTACCTTGAAGCCGATCTGGTGGGCGACTGGGATGTCTAATATCGTGGTATCGGGCGTAGGGTAACGACTGGATAAAATATTCAGATAATCCATAATTGCAACTCGCATCTTGACCATACTACCAGTAGAATATGCGCCACAATTTCAGGCATCACCATCAACTTTTTGGAGTCAGGCATGGCAAGAGGCGTTAACAAAGCAATTATCGTAGGCACACTCGGTCAGGATCCCGAGGTTAAATATACCGCCAGTGGCAGTGCCGTGGTGAATGTCAGTGTGGCAACAAACGAATCGTGGAAAGATAAGAATACCGGCGAACAGGTTGAAAGAACCGAATGGCACCGGATTGTGATGTTCAACAAACTTGCCGAAATTGCCGCCCAATATCTGAAAAAAGGCTCACAAGCTTATTTCGAGGGCAGGATCCAGACCCGTAAATGGCAGGATCAAAGCGGTAATGATCGCTACTCCACGGAAATAGTCGCTAACGAAATGCAAATGCTCGGCGGACGTCCGCAGGGCGCGGGTAGCAGCGTACCCTTCGAGCCACCCGCACAACAGCAGGCGGCGCAAAAACCGGCAGCCGTCGACACTGCACCTATCGACGATGGATTCGACGATATACCGTTCTAGAAAAAATACTCGTCATTGCGAGGGAATAAAGTGACCACGGCAATCTTATGGCCGAAGCCCATATTTCTAAATACGATTTAGCATTGTAAAACAATCGAATGGCCAACTACGACGTATTCAATGGCGATGCTGACGGTATTTGTGCTTTGCAGCAATTGCGCTTGCAATGGCCAAAAGAATCTATCCGAATATCCGGGCTTA
>JAAELZ010000271.1 GCA_024226105.1 Pseudomonadota bacterium
GGTGGCCTGAAAGCCATCGAAGTATTTTTGCCGAAACTAAACTATGCACACATGGCAGCAAATCTCGGTTGTGTGGAAACGGTTGTGGGCCCACCGATCGTTACCAGCCACGTAGAATGTTCAGCCGAGGAACGTGCCGCTGCCGGTATCCCGGAGGGCCTGGTTCGTTATTCTACGGGCATCGAAGATGTGGATGATTTAATCGCGGATTTAGACCAGGCACTGGCGTATTTACAAGGCTGAAATAGATATGATTTGACCCGTCAAGGCAGGTATAAAGCATGGCGCCAGATAAACCACCTTCAATCCATGAACCGAACAATCAACAAAACCAGGCTATGAATAATCCGATTATTTCCTGTCAGCTAAATGATGCTGATGGCAGGCATGAAGCATCGCTGTTCGACTTTGCCAACCCCGAAGCCGCCGCTGACGTAGCGCGTTTTCACCAAAGCTTACCGAACTACAAACCGACCCCCCTGGTAAAACTGGCGTGCCTGGCAAACAGGCTGGGCTTAAAAGAATTACTGATAAAGGATGAAAGCCAGCGTTTTGACCTGAACGCATTCAAGATCCTCGGAGCCAGCTATGCGATGGCTAAGTATCTGGCAAAAATAGCGGAGTTGGAGAACGGTCAAATCACCTATGAAAAACTCCTCGCCAAGCAGCCCCACTATAAAAATACCACATTTGTCACCGCGACAGATGGTAATCATGGTCGGGCCGTCGCCTGGGCCGCCAGTCTGTTTGGATGTAAATCGGTTGTTTTTCTGCCTGCAGGCTCGTCTCAAACCCGGCTGAAGGCCATTCAAACGGCAGGCGCAAAAGCAGAAATCACCGATCTCAACTATGACGATACCGTTTTGCATGCCCGAAAGATGGCCGGGGAACAAGGCTGGATATTGTTACAGGATACATCGTGGGAGGGTTATGAAGAAATCCCCCTGGATATCATGCAGGGTTATTTCACATTAATGACGGAATTTACTCAGCAGGCACCAACAATCTGGCCGACGCACGTATTTTTGCAGGCAGGCGTGGGTTCACTGGCGGCCGCTGTACTGGCTTATCTTTACAGTATTGATAGCCGACCCACTCCATATTTTATTGTTGTGGAACCAAATGGGGCTCCGTGCCTTTATGAATCTGTACGGTTGAACAATGGCGAGCCCTACAGGGTAGCGGGCGATTTACCCACCATTATGGCGGGCCTTGCGTGTGGAGAACCTGCCCTTGTTGGGCTGAAAATTCTGAAATCGGCTTCGCTTGCCTTTCTCAAATGTTCTGATGATGTGGCCCGCCGGGGTATGAAGGTACTGGGAAACCCTTTAGCAGGTGACCCGGCAATCACCTCAGGTGAGTCAGGTGCAGCTACCCTCGGAGCGGTGTATGAATTGCTCACCAATAAACAACTCACAGAGACACGAGACAAGCTGAAACTCTCGAATGATTCTACAGTATTGTTGATTTCTACAGAAGGCGACACCGACCCTGATTTTTATCGCGAAATCGTCTGGTCTTAAAAGGATCTGTGTAAATTTATACAAAGGTGTTGTGGCGAACTAAGCCAGCAACCCGGTCAGGTGTAATACTGTAGATAACACTTCCTGACAAATGCGGCAGAGAATAGCGTAATTGTGCCGTCATGGACGGCCTGTAGTTGATATTTTTCGGTTTCTTAAAATACAATCCGCCCGTTGTTCTTATGAATACCTGGCTGGCTCGAAAATCCATCTCCGGGCAACTATTTAGCACACACACAAAGACGCTTATGTCAGAAAGCATGAAAAACACCGCCACCCTGTTCCTGGGTATCGCCATCCTGTTTTTCGCCGCAGGTTTGCTCTTTGTACTGGTGGTGGTACGCGCTAAAGCCGCGGGGTTCTCAACACAGGCTATTGGCCTGTTGCAATCAAGTTACCAGGTAGGCTGGCTTATTGCGGCAGTGGTCATCCCCGGCA
>JAAELZ010000272.1 GCA_024226105.1 Pseudomonadota bacterium
AAAACGAAAAGGCGGTAAAAAGCCCGGTGGCCAGAAGGGCCACATCGGCACTACACTGAAAAAGGTTGATGATCCTGACAAGATTGAACTGATTGACATTGACCGGCGCACGCTGCCGGCCGGCCGATACCATCGAGCAGGTTATGAGGCACGCCAGGTGTTCGATATCGACATATCCCGGCTGGTGACCGAATACCGAGCCCAGGTGCTTGAAGATGACAAAGGCAATCGGTTCGTGGCCTCTTTTCCTGAAGGGGTTACAAAAGCGGTTCAGTATGGAAACGGGATCAAGGCCCATGCGGTCTATATGTCCCAGTTTCAGCTGGTTCCGTATAACCGGATTCAAGACTATTTTGCTGACCAGATCCAAATACCGGTCAGTGAAGGTTCGATTTTCAATTTCAACAAGCAAGCGTTTGATGCCTTGGCTTACTTTGAAGATCAGGTCAAAGAAAAGTTAACCAATGCAGCCGTAGCGCATGCCGATGAGACCGGTATCAATATCGATGGCAAAAGACATTGGCTGCACTGTGCCTCCAACGATGATTGGACCCTTTTTTATCCCCATGAAAAA
>JAAELZ010000273.1 GCA_024226105.1 Pseudomonadota bacterium
ATCATATACATATAAAGCTGATAGAATTCACTATTTGTGCTGTTCAAAACCTTGGCATACAAATTGCTTACCGTCTACTATTCATCCATTTTTTCTGTAAGGGCGCGCGTGTGACAAATACTGACGTTGTTGGAAAACTGCAAACACTCATTAGCGAAGGCGACGAAGTGGATCGATGTTATGCGATCCAGAGCCTGGTTACCATGAAACATACCGGTGCCAATGATTTGCTGGTGAACTGTCTTCGCGACGATGACATTGATGTCTGTGTCGATGCTGCGAATGCTCTGGCGGAACTGGGTGATCACTCAACTTCTGAGAAATTGATTGAATCACTGTTAAACGATCCGGATGGTGAAGTTAAAACAGCCTGCATTAAAGCGCTTGCCAATCTCGGAGAGCGCGAAGCAATCCCTCACCTGCTTAAAATAATTACTGATCGCCCCGAAGACATTGCCTTTGATACCAACGAATGGGATTACTGGTGGGACATGCAGCTGGAATGCATAAAGGCTATGGGAAAAATGCGGGTTAGTGAAGCGGTATCTGCTTTGCAAGGGGTACTCGAAAGCGAAGATTATCTGGACATAGAAGACGAAATTTTTCGATCTCTTGCACAAATGGGGCCCGAAGGAGAGGCTCTGCTGCTCAAGCTGATTGAATCGGGCAATTCGCGCACACGAAGACGGGTTGTTAAGGCTCTCGGGCGCTGTCAATCAAATGAATCGCTTAAATCATTAGCGCGCGCTTTGCGCGATGAAACACCCGAAGTACGCGAGGCAAGCTTAAACAGCCTCTCCAGCCGCCAGCAGGCGATTCACTATTTGCCCATCATTTTGCATCTGTTTCGTGATCAGTCCGCACGCGTGCGCAGTACCGCTATCCAGGTTGCGCAGCAACTCAGTCAACAGATTAATTCTGATGAAACGACAGATTTTTCGCAGCTGCTTGAGAAAGTACTGCCCCTGCTTAGTGATGCTGATCCGCGCGTTAAAACAACCGTGTTGAACGTACTGGCCAGGCTGGACTGGACACCCGATAATAAAACCTCGGAAACGGTGGTACAACTGTTAGGACAAAGCAAAGAAGATTGCTTTGGTGCCGTCTGTGAATTTATACAACAGCACCAAATCACCACCGCCGTTGATGATATTGTCCTGCTGTACAAAAGAAATGCACTGGGTGTAGAAGAAAAACGACACGTAATTTCAGCCCTGGGACAACTGCGGCGATGGGACAGGAACATCGAATTGTTGATGGGTTTGGCGATTTACGATGACAAAAAAAGTGTTCGGGTCGCAGCACTCGAAGCACTCGCCTGCCTCGATGAACACTTCCCTGCCGAGCCAAATCCAGAGGAAAGCGAAAATCGATCGCCTTTTGACATGATTAATGAGGCGCTGCTCGGACGTTTGTCTCCCCCGGCTTCAAGGCGAATTATACCCGTGAGTATAGGTGATTCCAGAGACCCTGCATCAAACGAAGATGGCAGCGAAGCAAAAGCGCAAAAATCGTCCAATAGTTCATCCGAGGTCAAAAAAGGCCAGCTAAAAATGGACGAAAGTGACGCCTTTGTTTCTCAGGCAATGGATGAGATATCCAGAAGTATCAACAGCGGGGAAAAACCCGTGCCACTTTCCACGCTGGACTCGATGGCCATCAGTTGCGTTGAGAATAAACTCGAAGAGCAGGAAAAACGAAATGCAGATCAAGTTGATAATCCGCAAGGTACGCCCGGCGATGATCCAGATGAAAAACCAGGCTTGAGCGTTGAAGACGAGCAGGAATTGAAGGAATTCCTCGAAATCACCCGGGCCAATGCGGAAACTGCTAAATGGCTATTCAATAAGGAAGTTGTCACGGTTGAGCTTGATATTCAGCGACTGGCAGCACGGCTCATGGGCACTATAGGCTCAAGCCGGGTAATCCCGGCTCTGCTCAAAGTAGTTAAACAGGAGGACAGCAACTTAAAATCTGAAGCGATTCTGTCAATTGGAAAACTGGCTAAAGCAAACTCACTACCGGACGAACTGGCCAGCGAATTACATTACGTTTTGCTTCAGGCTTTAAACGAAAGTAACCGGGACTTACGCATCGCGGCGATTCGCGTACTGGGAGAGCTTGGTGATGAGCGGAATATCAACATACTCGTGCCATTACTTGAAGACAAAGAGGTTGCAGTCCGCACACACGCTATACACGCCCTCAGTCAACTCGCTCAGCGTGGTGATGAAACCGATACTGAACTAAAAACCATACTTGGTGCATTGCTAAACCAGTTGAACGGCAGTGAAACAGGCGTGCACCGCGCAGCGGTTGACGCAATGATACCGTTATTTTCGTTGCTCGACAGTGAAACTGACAGTATTAAACAATCTGCTATTGACAGACTCATCGAATCCGGGCTGGCGGGCTCGGATGGTCAGGTTAAAGATATGACCCGCGGCCTCAGTGCGCTGGACAAAGACCAGTCAAGCGCCTGTTTGCTGTTAAAACTTGATAAGCTGGAAAGTAGCGTGGAGAGACGTTATATTGTCGAGATGCTGGGCGAGTTACACCGCCCCACCCTGCTTCACTAATACTCGGCATTAGCATGTTACTATTAACATGAGATATTGCACGTTAATCATTGTTATATTAATTTTTTTAAAATCTACGGAGAACTTTTAATGAAAAAAACACACCTCATTTCCGCCCTTTCAGCCAGCCTGATTCTGGGTACGTCCGTCGCGCTGGCTGCGCCTTATAAAGTAGTTGATGTTGCCGATGGCGGAACAATAACAGGTAAAGTTAGCTTTAGCGGTGACGATCCGGCGCCCAAAATTTTTGCGATAACCAAGGATAACGATGTTTGCGGAACCGGAAACAGGGAAATCGATTTCGTAAAGGTCAATGGTGGTGCGCTCAATGATGTCGTTGTTTACCTGGATAAAGTGAAAGAAGGCAAAGATTTTGATGGGGGCCAGGCTTCAGGAGGCGTAAATCAGGAAGGCTGTGCCTTTGATCCGTTTATTCAGATTATGCAAAATGACAACGATTTTATTGCGAAAAACTCAGATTCGGTTTCGCACAATATCCACACCTACGAGATCCTCGGACGTGCTAAGAAAACCGTTTTTAACATTAGCCAACCTGACAAAGGTGATGTCACCAAAACCATCAAGCTCAAGCGCGGAACAGCGATGAAAGTGGAATGTGACCAGCATGATTTCATGCACGGTTTTGTATTTGTTGCGAAAAACCCCTATTACGCGATGGTCGCGGAAGACGGCAGCTACACAATCGAAGGTGTCCCGGCCGGAAAGTACACAATCAAAGCCTGGCACGGAACGCTAAAAGAGCAAAAAGGCAGTGTAGAACTGGCTGCAGGTGGTGCTGCAACAACCGATTTTGAATTTAAGGCCAAATAAGTACAGATGAATCATCCCAGCACAAAAAGAAAAGATCGTTCGCGTTATTTCGACTGGTTTATTCTCGCCGGGCTGGGCATGAACGGCCTGGTGGTGCTGACGCTGATTGGGTTCTGGCTTTTACATTAAGCAATTGGCAGAAACGCTACGGACATATTTTTTATCAGGCACCCTGCTTTCTTTGATGCCATGAACCAGCTACAAACTGCGAACACGAGCCGGGATGAACAGGCAGAGCGATTACCCCGGTATCGCTCTATTCTTTTGGCTGCTGATTCATCCGATCACGCCAACCAGGCGACACGGGACGCGGTTGATATCGCCAAATTGTGGGATGCCCGAATCAGTGGTGCCCACGTTTATGCGGCCAAACTGCACGACATTCGATTTCGCCAGATGGAAGGCGGGCTACCCGAACAGTTTCGTCAGGAAGATGAACTGGAGCGCCAGCGCGATGTGCACGATGACCTGATCACCCGCGGCCTGTCCATCATCACCGATTCCTACCTCGATCAGCTTCATCGTATTTGCGAGCAGGAGAATATCGAATTCTCGCGACGTTCACTGGAGGGCAAGAACTACCGCGAGTTGACACGCGAGACCAATAGCGGTGAATACGATTTGCTGGTGATGGGTGCGCAAGGCCTGGGGGCCGTCAAAGACAGTTTACTGGGCAC
>JAAELZ010000274.1 GCA_024226105.1 Pseudomonadota bacterium
AAATAATAACGGTCGCCGCGTCATCGTGGGTATGTCCGGGGGCGTCGATTCAGCCGTCGCTGCTGCGCTACTGCTTGAAGCTGGCTACGAGGTTGTAGGTCTGTTCATGAAAAACTGGGAAGAAGACGACGCCCCGGAATACTGTGCCGCCGAGAAAGACCTGGCTGATGCCCGGGAAGTGTGTAAGACGCTTGGAATACGACTTGAAACGGCCAACTTTTCGCACGAATACTGGGAGAATGTTTTTGTTCATTTCCTGCGCGAATACAAGGTAGGGCGCACACCTAATCCGGACATTCTTTGTAATCGGGAAATCAAATTCAAAACTTTCATGGACTGGTCGATGTCGCTCGGTGCCGACTATATCGCCACCGGACATTATGCCCAAACAGCGATTATTGAAAAGCGCCTGAGCCTTAAAAAGGGTGCAGATCCTGAAAAGGATCAGACCTATTTCCTCTACACCCTGGGCCAGAAAGAACTGCAGAAAGCACTATTTCCAATCGGTCACCTGCTCAAATTTCATGTGCGCGCAAAAGCCGCTGACCTGGGCCTGTCCGTACAGGGCAAAAAAGATTCCACCGGCATTTGCTTTATCGGCGAACGACGCTTTAAAGACTTTCTCAATCAGTATCTGTCCTCCCAAAAAGGCGACATTAGAACGCTTGAAGGCGAAACCATTGGTACCCACAGCGGTGCCATGTACTACACAATTGGCCAGCGGGGAGGCCTGGGCATCGGCGGAATGGATCGAAATACCGATACCGGCGAAGCCTGGTTCGTGGCCAGCAAAGATGTGGAAAAAAACCTGTTATATGTGGTCCAGGGGCACGAACATCCAGCCCTGCATAAACGTATCGTGATCACCGAAACGCCGACCTGGATAGGTGGACATCCCCCCATTCTGCCCTTATATTGCACCGCAAAGACCCGTTACCGACAGGTCGATCAGGTCTGCCTGCTATCGGCCTATAGCGATACTCATACGCACGTCGAATTTGTTCACTCTCAGCGTGCGATTGCTCCGGGGCAATCACTGGTATTTTATAAAGACGATCACTGTCTGGGCGGCGGGGTGATACAACAGGGGCTCAATGCCTAACCCCTGTTCAAAACCCACTTGATAAATTCGTCCTGTATCACGTTACCATTGCTAAAGTTTACTTTCGAATCCGAGATAAATAACACCACGGCATAATCTTTACCGCTATTCGCACGCAGGTACCCCGCCAACGTGCGCACCCCTTTGACATACCCCGTTTTCAACCGTGCCCGGCCACCAAGGCTGAGGTTTTCCAGCCTCTTTTTCATTGTTCCATCCATTCCACTCAATGAAAAGGATGCCATAAATTCGGGGTGATACGGACTATTTGCCGCGTACACCAGCAATTTATTCAAGCTTGCGGCCGACATCAATATCTGGCGTGACAGCCCTGCACCATTTTCCATCACCAGGTTGGGCATATTCAGACCCTTATCATTTAACCAGGCCTGCACCGAATTTACGCCATCTTTTACCGTGGTTCCTTCACCAAAATAGTGATAGCCAATCGCCAGCAGCAACTGCCTGGCAAGCAGATTATTTGAGTATTTGTTAGCGCCGGCAATGACTTCCGCCAGTGGTTTTGATTCGCCGGTAAAAATAGCCTCTGCTCCTTCCTTTACCTCAACATTGGCATATCCACCCTCAAACTGCCCGCCCAGGCTTTGCCATAAATAGGCAAAAACACCGTACAGATACGCATCTGGATCGAGCACAACGCGGCGTAAATCGTAGCTTCCGCATTTTTTTCGATAGTGCCCGCTGAACACCACATAGGCTTTACTCTGTTTCTGTGCCACGTCGACCGACCAGCCACCTTGCGCGCCACGACAGGCTCCGTCAGCCAGCTTCATTCTGTTGTTAATCACCACATTTTGGACTGGCGGATCAAGCAATACTTCAACCTTTCCGTCTTTGGGGTGAATACGAAAGCGGCTGGCATTAAAATTGAGCACCGTTGCCGAGGGTCCGACATTGTACAGCCGGGTCGGCTGTTTATCGAACTCGCTACGGTCGTACGGCGGCAAATCGAAAGCCGTATTGTCAATCAACAGGTTACCTTTAATGGTTTCAATGCCCAATTCCCTTAGCGCTGCCAGTTGTAACCAGAATTGCTCCTGGACCAGATAGGGGTCACCGCCACCCTTGATCACCAAATCGCCATCGAGCACGCCCTTTTTCAGCGTACCATTGATATAAAACCGGGTTTGCCAGGTATGCGCCGGACCAAGAATTTCCAGGGCCGCGAAGGTGGTTAACAACTTCATCACTGAAGCAGGATTGCGCGGCTTCCCGGCATTATGCGACAACAGTGGTTTAGCTGAACCCATTGGAACCACCATTGCACTTACCGAGCTTTCAGCAATTTTGTATTTGCCCAGCGTTTTTCGCATCCCGCCGGGTAACTCGGCGTATGCGTCGCCTGCCAGAAAAGAGACAAGAATTAGCGCCCTCAAACAGGCCTGCAGGCTTTGCCGGGCTAACGTAAGTGTTGACACAGTGGTATAATTTGGCGCATTCATATAGGCCACATTGTAATCCATGCCAACAAAAAACAAACCGGTATTCCGAATTCAGTTTCAACACCGGGACCAGCTGATTGATTTGTACGCCCATGGCGTCAGCCAAAGCAGCATGATGGCCTTTGTTGAGCTTAGTGATTTAATTTTCAATAAAAAGACAGATATTGTTATTGATCCCTCTGAGGAGAAAATCAAAGCTGAATTC
>JAAELZ010000275.1 GCA_024226105.1 Pseudomonadota bacterium
GGTGCCTTCTTACATAGAGCGTTTTGTTCAGGCAGAAAAAGAGTTGTCGGTTCTGGTTGCGCGTGGTCGTGATGGGCGTAGCCGCTGTTATCCCGTGGTTGAGATGACGGTACTTTCCGAGCAAAATGTGCTGGATACGCTGATATCTCCTGCACGCGTATCGGAGGACGTGGCGATTACCGCAGAAACGATCGCGAAACGAGCGATTGAAGCAATGGACGGGGTCGGCCTTTTCGGGGTCGAGCTTTTTTTAACGGAACATGGTGATATTTTGATCAACGAAATTGCGCCACGCACGCATAACTCAGGGCACCACACCATCGAAGCCTGCGTAACCGACCAATTCGAGCAACATCTGCGTGCGGTAATGGGGCTGCCGCTGGGGTCCGTTGAACAACTTTCACCAGCGGTGATGTTAAATTTGCTGGGCGCACCCGGCAGTGAAGGTAAGGTAATACTCAGCGGTTTATCCGAGGCTTTGATGATTCATGGCGTTAGCGTGCATCTCTACGGGAAAGCGCAAACCCGACCCTATCGTAAAATGGGCCACGCTACTATACTTGGTCAGAACCTTGAGGTTGCAGAACAGATTGCGGAAAAATTGCGTGGTTTGATTACTATTGCAGGAGAAAACGAATATGACTAAGGCACAGGTTGGAATTATTATGGGCAGTGATTCGGATCTGCCCGTCATGCGGGATGCGGCTGATTTTCTGGTTGAAGTCGGCGTTGATTATGAAATGACGATTGTGTCAGCACATCGTACCCCCGCGCGTTTGTACGAGTATGCGCAAAATGCTGTTGAGCGAGGCCTGAAAGTCATTATTGCCGGTGCCGGCGGTGCGGCGCATTTACCTGGCATGGTGGCGGCCATTTCACCCTTGCCGGTGATTGGTGTGCCGGTGAAATCTTCGGCTTTGAGCGGCCAGGATTCTTTATTATCAATCGTTCAGATGCCGGGCGGGGTCCCCGTGGCAACGGTGGCAATCAATGGTGCAAAAAATGCCGGCATTCTGGCGGCGCAGATTCTGGGAACGTCAAACCCGAAAATTCAGCAGAAGGTGATTGCTTTTAAGGCTGATATGCAGGCGGCAGTTGAGGCCAGGGCGGCCAAGATGGAGCAGGAACACTGCCTTTAAATGGAGTCGGGCCTGAAGTCCCGATTCCTTTTGAGGATGCGACTTTCGTATGCTATACCTGACTGGCATATCTCAATATAATGTACTTATAAAGTCAGGCTTAGCGCCTGAGACACAACACTAGACCATCGAAGGAGTCCAGATATGAGCGAAAATATTATTCATCCCGTCCAGAGCGCGTGGAAAGAGCGAGCGCACATTGATAACGATACCTATCTTGCAATGTATGAGCAGTCAATCTCTGACCCGGATACCTTCTGGGCTGAGCGTGCGGATGAATTCCTGAGCTGGTCGAAAAAATGGGATACCGTGCAGGATGTCGATTTTGATACCGCGCATATCCGCTGGTTTGAAGGCGGCAAGTTAAATGTCTGCGAAAACTGCGTTGACCGGCATCTCGAAACCCGGGGTGATCAAACTGCGATAATCTGGGAAGGGGATGACCCAACGGTTGATGAGAGCATTAGCTACCGTGATTTGCATGAACGTGTCTGTCGTTTTGCAAATGTGCTGAAACAGCGCGGCGTTAAAAAAGGAGATCGCATCTCGATCTATATGCCAATGGTGGCGGAAGCGGCCGTCGCCATGCTGGCTTGCGCACGTATTGGCGCGGTTCACTCGATTGTATTTGGTGGTTTTTCTCCCGAAGCACTAAAAGATCGTATTCTGGATTCCGATTGTCAGGTAGTGATTACTGCTGATGAGGGTATCCGTGGTGCTAAACCGATTCCGCTTAAGGCCAATACGGATAAAGCCGTTGAGGGTTGCCCTAACGTGCATACCGTAGTGGTAATCAAGCGAACCGGTGGCGATATCAACTGGGTTGAGGGTCGGGATATCTGGTATCACGACGCGGTTGCAGAGGCTTCGACAGATTGCCCCGCGGAAGAAATGGACGCCGAAGATCCGCTGTTTATTTTATATACCTCGGGTTCAACCGGCAAACCCAAGGGTGTATTGCACACCACGGGTGGATACTTACTATACGCTGCGATGACGCATAAATATGTGTTTGACTATCATGACGGCGATATCTACTGGTGTACAGCAGACGTGGGCTGGGTAACCGGGCATTCGTATATTGTATACGGGCCCTTAACCAACGGCGCGACCACATTAATGTTTGAAGGCATCCCCACGTATCCCGACGCAGGGCGTTTCTGGGATGTCTGTGACAAGCACAAGGTCAACATATTTTACACCGCACCTACCGCGCTCCGGGCCTTAATGGCGCAGGGCAATGCCTTTGTGGAACGTGCTGATTTATCGTCTTTGCGCACCCTGGGTTCGGTGGGCGAACCGATTAATCCGGAAGCCTGGGAGTGGTATTACAACGTGGTGGGCAAGGGTGATTGCCCGATTGTGGATACCTGGTGGCAAACCGAAACCGGCGGAATCATGATTACGCCGTTGCCGGGTGCGACCGATTTAAAACCGGGTTCAGCGACACGACCATTTTTTGGCGTCAGGCCGGCGCTGCTGGATGAAGAGGGCAATGAACTGGATGGCGCAACCAGCGGAAATCTGGTGATTACACATTCCTGGCCCGGTCAGATGCGCACCATCTTTGGTGATCAGGAACGTTTTCATGAAACCTATTTCTCAATGTATCCGGGGCAGTATTTCACGGGTGATGGTTGTCGTCGTGATGAAGATGGTTACTACTGGATTACCGGCCGTGTTGACGACGTAATCAATGTTTCCGGGCATCGCATGGGTACCGCGGAAGTTGAAAGTGCGCTGGTACTTCATGAGCACGTTGCGGAAGCCGCCGTTGTGGGTTTCCCGCATGATATCAAGGGGCAGGGCATATTTGCGTACGTAACCCTGAACGTGGGCGTGGAGTCATCCGATGCATTGAAAAAAGAACTGGTTAGCCTGGTACGCTCGGAAATCGGTCCGATTGCGGCGCCGGATGCGATTCAGTGGGCGCCGGGTTTGCCTAAAACGCGTTCCGGCAAGATCATGCGTCGCATATTACGCAAAATCGCTGAAAATGAGTTTGAAGGCCTGGGCGATACATCAACCCTGGCGGACCCGGCAGTAGTAGATGAGCTGATTGCGAACCGATCAAAAGCCTGAGTAAGGAAGCGGGACTTCAGTCCCGCACAATTTGTATATACCGGGACTGAAGTCGCGCTTGCAGCTCGCCCAGTACAATGACCTACCAGCAAAAGGCCCTCGAAGCACTCAGTGAACCTGATCCGGTTCAAAAATGCCGATTGATAACGGCCCTTCAGGCAGAGATTAAAGCCGCCGAAGATATATCTTCGTTTAGTTCCAGTTCGGCCAATATTGAAGCCCCCGGTGTTCCCGATAAACCCGAACTGGTTCATCCTCGTCAATTATCCCGCCGTGGTAGTGGGACTGAGGCTGGCAGGCTGGCTTTGTTACACGCCATCGCACATATAGAATTTAATGCCATGAATCTGGCGCTGGATGCAGCGATACGTTTTAAGGGCTTGCCAGCTCAATACTATCGTGACTGGATTCTGGTGGCTGATGATGAAGCGCGCCATTACATTTTATTAGCCGATCGTTTAGCTGATTTCGATGCCCGGTACGGAGATTATCCCGCACATCAGGGCTTGTGGGATATGGCCTTGCGTACTGCGCATGACCCACTGGACAGGATGGCGATGGTGCCGCGAATTCTGGAGGCGCGCGGCCTTGACGTGACCCCGGCCATGATTCAACAATTTGGCAGGGCTCGGGACAAAAAAACCGCAGAGATATTGTCTCAGATACTGGAAGAAGAAGTGGCGCATGTTGAAGCGGGTTCGCGCTGGTTTCGCTATTTGTGTGATTTGCGCGGTATAGACCCGGAAACTACCTGGTTTGAGCGCGTCGATTTTTATCTTAATGGTGATGTTCGATGCCCGGTCAATTTGGAAGATCGCAGTCGTGCCGGGTTTAACAAACGTGAACTGGAGTGGTTGAAGACCACCTGCCGGAATGCAGCCATTGCGAATTGAGATAACATGGTGCCCCGACAAGCAGGATATCAATTTACCGTGTGACTTCTAAAATGAGGCTGCTGATAAACCTGGATTGCAGCGCTACGTTCGCAATTACAGGGCTTAGTACCAATTAATCATCGTGCTTGCGCGTATTTAGCTTGTGTTTTAGCAATGCATCCATTACCTTTCGTTTTTCAATAATAATTACAATGTATAACGGCTAAATGTCCGACAAACCAATACTCAATATCCAGAATATTCATAAACACTTCGGCAAGCTGGAGGTGTTGCACGGGATGTCGCTGAGCGCGTACTCGGGCGACGTGATTTCACTGATTGGTTCATCGGGTTCCGGGAAATCAACTTTCCTGCGCTGTATTAACCTGCTTGAAACGCCGGATCAGGGTGAGATCGAACTGGATGGTGAAGCGATCAAGTTTTCGACCAATAAAGCCGAGCAGCGGGTATTTACGGATGAACATCAGGTTCAGAACCTGCGTTCGCGGATCGCCATGGTATTTCAGCAGTTCAATCTCTGGTCACACATGACAGTATTGCAGAATGTGTCGGAGGCGCCGATGCGTGTTTTGGGTTTATCGCGTAGCGAAGCGCAAGAAGCCGGCATGGTTTTCTTGGAAAAAGTCGGAATTGCCGATAAAGCTGAAATCTATCCAGGATTTTTGTCCGGCGGGCAGCAGCAACGCGCCGCTATCGCTCGCGCTCTGGCGATGCGCCCGGAAGCCATTTTATTTGACGAGCCTACTTCAGCGCTGGATCCGGAACTGGTGGGCGAAGTGTTAGCCGTAATGCGCCAACTGGCAGAAGAGGGTACCACCATGATTGTGGTAACCCATGAAATGGGCTTTGCGCGTGATGTATCAAATAAGGCCCTGTTTTTACACGAAGGTAAAATCGAAGAGCAGGGTGACCCGAAGGAGATTTTTACTTCGCCAAAATCTAAACGATTACAACAGTTTTTATCCAAAGCAGCGGCTTAGCCTCATCGCTAGCATTTGGAACCTAATTATAGAGGCAGAGGAGCAAATGATGAAAAAATTATTATTATCTATCGCGCTGGCATCAGCAGTTGTCGCGTCGCCTGCAATGTCCGAGACAGTTCGCATTGGCACGGAGGGTGCATACGCACCGTATAACTATGTTGATGATAGCGGTAAGTTGGCGGGTTATGAAATTGACCTGGGCAACGCCTTGTGCGCCGAAGCCGGCTTGAGCTGCGAATTTGTCGCCAATGAGTGGGATTCGATTATTCCTAACCTGGTTGCGGGTAACTACGATGCGATTATGGCAGGCATGTCGATTACCGATGAGCGCAAGAAGACCATTAATTTCAGTGAAGAATATTATCCGTCTGAGCCTTCAAAATATGCCGCTGCAGCCGGTACCAGTTTTGATTTCGCAAATCTGAGCGGCCAGAAGATCGGCGTGCAGGGTGCAACGGTTCAGTCTGCCTATGCAGAAGAGCATTTTGGGGCCAGCAACACTATTTTATCTTTTGAAACTTTTGATCAGTCGGTTGCTGATCTGGCGGCTGGAAATCTCGATATCCTGCTTGCAGACGGTGACCCTTTAGGCCCGGTTATCGAGGCTTCAGGTGGTGCACTGGCTTTCGTTGGTGAGGGTGTTCGAATTGGCGGCGGCGTGGGCATTGGTATGCGCAAAAAGGATGCCGATCTTACCGCTAAGTTCAATGCGGCTATCGCGGCGCTAAAGGCGAATGGTACGGTTGATAAATTGATTAAAGAGTACTTCGAAAACGGTCCTTTTTATTCTAACTAATCTGCGCGATGAAGCCCGCCTCCCGGCGGGTTTTTGTTATCACTCGCTACTGATGTTCAGTTTGTATGTCATTCCGCTAAAAACGGAAAACCATACCTGAAAGTATCTCATGTTTATTGACACTTGCTGGACACCCGCTTTCGCGAGTATGACGCTAGAAAGGGGTTTGAGCGCCCCTTTTCCTGAAAACGATAAGCTTCCAAGAACCTTATGTCCGACTCATGCTTGAATCACTGATCACCTGGGTAAGTAGCTGGCTTGGTGAAGATGCAGGTGCCTCACTTGCCTACATCACCAATGGCAAACACCTGGCCTGGTATGCGAGCGTTCGTTTTACCCTTATTGCCGCAGTGGGCGGGGCTACGGTTGCGGTCCTGTTTGGCCTGCTCGGGGCATCGCTCAAGCAATCCCAATTCTGGCCGTTTAAGCTGATAGGCGATTTTTACACCACCATAGTTCGTGGTGTGCCGGACGTGCTGTTTATTCTGTTTTTCCCGCTGGCATTTGAACAGGCTGTGGAATACTTTATGGCACGCTCAATGTGTGAACCCGAGGTATTGGCGGCCGCGACACAATGGCCGCCTTGTGCGGAGGCACAATGGTTTTTAAGCACGGCGGATTACCTTGTCATGGCCTGCGTGTCGCTGGGTATTGTCTACGGCGCATTCGCAGCAAACGTGATTCACGGCGCGATGCACGCGGTACCCAAAGGGCAATTGGAGGCCGCTGCGGCGTATGGTTTTACACCAAAGCAGGTGTTCTGGCGTTTTAAAGTCCGTCAAATGTGGGTTTACGCATTACCGGGCCTGTCGAATGTCTGGATGCTGCTGCTCAAAGCCACCTCGTTTTTATCATTGCTGCAGATAGCGGACATCGTGCAGTGGGCAGGGCGCCTCGGTGCAGCTAATTATTTCCCTAAGGTAGGGCTGGTACACCCGGACTGGCGCTGGAAGTATTACCTGGTACTGTTTTTATTCTATATTGTGATGACGATGCTGTCGGAACGATTTTTTGCCGCCCTGCAGGCGCGTGCGAGTCGGGGCATGGCCCTTGCGGGGAGCGAGTAGGGGATGGAATCATTGCTTCAGTCGGGTTTTGTGCAGGATATTATTATTCTGGCCAAACCTGCTTTATTCAACCTGTACTTTGCGCTCGCCTCCATACCGCTTGGTTTTCCATTCGCGGTAGTGCTGGCGCTTGGTAAAGCCAGCCGCTTTAAAACGGTTTCCCTGCTTTCCAGGGGTTATATTTATGCCTTTCGAGGTTCTCCTTTATTCATTCAATTCTTCATGTTTTATTCAATGATGCTGGCATTGAATAAGCCGCTCTGGAAGCCATGGGGACTTGACGACATAGTTTTGCACCCATTGTTTTTGGGGCCTTTGGTGCTGATCCTGAATACCAGTGCCTATGCTGCCGAAATATTCTATGGCGCGCTGAAAACCGTACCCAAAGGTGAGGTGGAAGCCGCGCAGGCAACGGGCATGGATCGTTGGAATGTATTTCGAAGTGTCACCTGGCCGAATATGCTACGCCTGGCCTGGCCCGCGTACACCAACGAGATGGTGTTTTTGTTTCACGCTACAACGCTGGTGTATTTCACCTTGCCGGTGATTGATGAACAAAAAGACCTGATGAATAAAGCAGGTGAATTGTTTGAGCGTGATTACAACGTATTCTTGCATTTTAGTGTCGCCGCGCTTTATTTTCTGGGGATTTCTATACTGATTTTCTGGCTTGCAGGCCTGGTGCACCGGCGCTTGAATCAGCACTTCACCGGAGAAGTCTCAAAGTTATCCTTTAAGCCCAAATACATACGTTAGATCCCCGGAACTGGCTTCAGATTAATATCTGTATTTCGTTATATTTGGTTGCTTCTTGACTGCAATTCGATTCTGCCTTATTTTAAAAGAGACCTCCCCTGACTGTTCCCGGAAAAACAGCAAGGGAAATGTGTCTCCAGAATTTGTGGTGGGCACGCATTAACCAAAGGAGAATATACATGATTAGCTATGAAGAACTGCACGCGCAGAACCACAAAATAACTGAACTTTCAAACCTGCTTGCGCACGTTCTAACGGAACGAACACTTTGTGATAACGGCGAATGCTGTCTTATATTCAGCAACTATATGAAAGAGGTGAATCTGCATATGGAAGCGGTAGACCGAAACCTGTACAGCGAATTACTGTTGAGTGAAGACGTTAATATTAATAATACGGCTAAGAGCTTTATGAATGGAACAGTCGAGATTCGACGTATTATGAAACAGTACGTATCCAAATGGTGTAATAAAACCGGTAAGCGTTTTGCCTTCGATAAAAATGGAAAAAACTACGAGCAGTTTCTGGAAGATTCTAAGCAGATGTTTTCGATTATCCTGGATCGAATTCAAAAAGAAACTGAGGGTCTTTATCCGTTAGTACGCCGATTGCAGGATGATCAACGCCGGGTTGCCTGAGTAGTTTGACTCCCGTCCTCTTTGTCAGAGGGTATCGCAAAAGGTCGATAGATTAACTTCCCCCTTGGAAAAAGGGGAATTTATAGAGGCAGTTGACATGTTGATTGTTCATTGTTTTTGTCTTGCGTTCAAATCTCCCCCAGCCCCTCTTTGTCAAAGAGGGGGTAAAGGGCACCTCTAATAATTCATGAATAAGCATCTTGAGTCCAATACATCCAATAGCTGCGTTGCTAAGCCAGTGCAATAGAATAACTATTACAATGGGTTAGCGCCTTGCTCTTGAAAATATTGAATCTCAATCTGGCATATCCAGAATTAGTAGAGGTACCCTAAAGTCGTGCAGACTCTCTCTACGCGTTCTTACTAAACCACCTAAGCACAATAAAAAAACCACTTATCGAGCAAACACGCCTTAACCCGGCAGCCATAGATTTGCTAATATTCCCGCTTATAAATTTTATCTACCAGGCTAATGACCACCACCGAATCGATGTTATGGGCACCGGATGAGCAGCGTATAGAATCTGCTGAAATAAGCGCTTTTATACGCTTTGCCAATGAGAAACATGCGCTCAAGCTTAGTAGCTACGATCACTTGTATCAATGGTCTATTAGCGAAAAGCAGGCTTTCTGGTCCAGCTATTGGGATTTTTCCGGTATTGTTGGCAAGAAGGGTGAGAAGATTCTTGTTGATGGTGAGGATATTGAGAAGGCAACCTGGTTTCCGGATGCACTACTAAATTACGCTGAGAATCTTCTACAGAATCGTTCAGACGATACGGCAATACACTTTAAAGTAGAAAACAAACGGGAATCGAGTTTAAGCTATAAGGAGCTACATACACAGGTAAGTGTCGTTGCCGCCTGGCTTAGGTCACAAGGCGTTGTAAAGGGCGACCGGGTGGCGGCCTATATGGCGAATATGCCGGAAACTCTGGTGGCGATGCTGGCCGCGACAAGCCTGGGGGCAATCTGGACGTCAACCTCGCCAGATTTTGGTGCACAAAGTGTTATCGAACGTTTTGGCCAGACCCGGCCTAAAGTTTTGTTTACCCAGGATGGTTATTTTTATAACAGAAAGACGGTGGATATTCGCCAGAAGGTAGCGGATATCAGCAACGCAATTGATTCGCTTGAGGCTATCGTAAATGTTTCGTTTATCGGTCTGGGTGCCGCACAAGGGTTAATAGACTGGTCGGATTTACTAAGCGCCGGAACCGATGAGGAACTGGAATTTGCAGCATGTCGCTTTAACGACCCCTTATTTATTCTGTATTCTTCCGGCACCACGGGCCAGCCAAAGTGTATTACGCATAAAGTGGGCGGAACCCTGTTGCAGCACCGAAAAGAACATCAGCTGCACTGCGATATCAAACCCGGTGATAAATTGTTTTATTTCACCACCTGCGGCTGGATGATGTGGAACTGGCTGGCTACCGCGCTGGCATCCCGCGCAACGCTGGTTTTATACGATGGCTCGCCGTTTTATCCCAATGGCAACGTGCTTTGGGATTATGTGGATGAGGTGGGTATTACGCAGTTTGGAACCTCGGCAAAATACATTGATGCGCTGAAAAAACACGGCTATTCACCGAAGGAAACGCATGATCTCTCCAGCATTCGCACCCTGTGTTCCACCGGGTCCGTGCTGGCGCCTGAAAGCTTTGATTTTGTCTATGATTCGATCAAGCAGGATGTTTGCCTGTCATCCATTTCCGGTGGAACCGATATCATGTCCTGCTTTGTACTGGGCTGCCCGATTTTGCCGGTATATCGGGGCCAGAGCCAGTGCCGCGGCCTGGGTATGGCGGTGGAAGTCTATGATTCTGAAGGAAAATCGCTCACCGAAGAAAAGGGTGAACTGGTGTGCACCCAAACCTTTCCGTCACAACCGGCTTATTTCTGGGGCGACGAAAGCGGCCAGAAATATCATGACGCTTACTTTGCCGAGTATGAGAATATCTGGCATCACGGTGATTACGTTTCCCTCACTCCTGAAGGCGGAGTGATCATCTATGGCCGCTCTGATGCGACTTTGAATCCGGGCGGCGTGCGTATTGGTACCGCTGAGATTTACCGCCACGTAGAGCAGCTTGATGAGGTTATCGAGGGTATCGTTGTGGGCCAGGATTGGGAGGACGACGTGCGCGTAGTGCTGTTTGTGGTCCTGCAAGAAGGGCTGCAGCTGGATGAGGCGCTTAAAAAGAAAATCAAACAGACCGTGCGCACTCAGTGTACGCCCAGACACGTACCGGCCAAGGTGATTCAGGTTGCTGAAATTCCACGCACCAAATCCGGCAAGATTGTCGAGTTAGCAGTGCGTGAAGTTATTCATGGGCGAGCGGTTAAAAATGTCCACGCCCTGGCCAACCCCGAAGCGCTGGCGCTTTACAAAGATCTACCGGGACTGAGTTAGGAAGCGGGACTTCAGTCCCGCCAAATACTGTACGGGACTTCAGGGCCGTTTCCTTAAAAGGTGCGGGAAGTTGAAAAAATTGCGAGGTTTATCAGGGCGTCTTTATAGTCTGATCCAGGTAAAACTGATATCGCTTCGATAGCGGCCTCAGACTCGGCCTGTGCTGTATCCCGTGTGTATTGTAACGCTCCTGTTTGCTGGACAATCCCCAGGATAAGATCCAGCTTATCAATCTCGCCGTTTTCAATCGCGGACTTGATAATGCCCGACTGTTCTTTTGTTCCTCGCCGCATGGCTTCGATCAGGGGCAGGGTGGGTTTGCCTTCGGCGAGATCATCACCGGTATTTTTACCCATCTCATCACTACTGGACTGGTAGTCGAGTAAATCATCGATTAGCTGGAAGGCGTTACCAAGGTGCTTGCCATAGTTTGCCAGTGCCTTGATCT
Organism: Pseudomonadota bacterium; assembly: GCA_024226105.1. Lineage (GTDB taxonomy): Bacteria > Pseudomonadota > Gammaproteobacteria > Arenicellales > Poriferihabitantaceae > JAAELZ01. Next base: position 11,222 of record JAAELZ010000275.1, read on the forward strand.
GCTCCGGGTTTGCTTCAGCGATAATACCGCCCAGTTGTGCGGCAGACTCGAACAGGCGTGCGGTTTTGCGATAAATGGTTTCGAGGTATGTTGCTTCTGATGTTTCGGCGATGTGGGCGTTTAGAAGTTGCAGAACTTCACCTTCGGCGATCACATTGGTAGTCACCGCCATTACGTCCATGACCGGCATGCTGCCTGCACGTACCATCATTTCAAAGGATCGTGAATACAGAAAATCACCGACCAGCACGCTTGCCTCATTTCCCCAGACATCGTTAGCGGTCGGGTTGCCTCGGCGCAGGGTAGAAGCATCCACTACGTCGTCGTGTAGCAGTGTAGCGGTATGGATAAATTCGATAACTGCGGCCAGCGTCAGATGATGCTCTCCGTTATAGCAAAGCGCCTTTGCACTGAGCAGCAAAATCAACGGACGCAAGCGTTTCCCGCCAGACTGAATGATGTATTCGCCGAGGGTGTTTATCAGCGCGATATCCGAGTTCATCTCCGCGCGGATAAGCTGATTTACCGCTGAGATTTCGGAATCGACCAGTCCGCTGGCGGATGCCAGCAATGCTTTCCCTTCCAGCATGGGAGGATATGTGGGGGCTGCTTGTGATGGGTTCACGGCATTGGCTGAATGTTTCATCTCTGAATTATACGAAATCAGCTTTTCACTGACCAATTAAAATCAGTAGTCGTGTGATAAAAAAGATTCGCAGCTTTTTATGAATGCTGCGGGCTGCTCGGCGTGTAACCAGTGCCCGGCATTTTCCAGTTCTACAAATGTAGTTTGGGTGAAATGTTGCGTGATGACGGCCTTGTTGCTTATGGTGACGTAGTCGGAGTTTGCACCGTGGATAAAGAGCGCAGGTTTTTCAAATAATTCTGTGTCAGTCAACCGGAAATCTGTAATGACGGGCATGCTCTTAAGTAAAACCTCCAGGTTAGGTCGCCAGACGTATGCACCGCTGTTTTTGTCATAGCTCAGGTTGTGCAGCAAAAAAGCGCGAATATGTGGGTCGGGGACTGAAAGCTTTAGCGCCACATCGGCATCCGCACGATTACTAAAGGCAGGTAAATCCAGTTCGAGCATGGGCTTGATGAGGTCGTCAAAGTCGTGCTCGTAGGCGACAGGGGCGATATCGGCGGCAATAAGGGTATCAATGTGGCGAGGCGCTTTGAGTGCGAGGCGCATTGCGGCCTTGCCTCCCATGCTATGTCCCAGCAGGCAAATACGGGTGTGATCCAGGGATTCAATAAATTCTGCTACGTCATCTGCCATGGTATCGTAATTCATGCTATCTGACCACGGGGATTGTCCGTGGTTACGCATATCCAGCGTGTATACGCTGCGTCGTTGCCCCATACGTTTGGCAATCGACTGCCAGTTAGCCGAAGAACCAAGCAGACCCGGCAGGATGATGAGGGCGTTTTCGCCTTCGCCGTTGGTTCGGGAGAAGAGATTCATGCCTTAGCTATTCTGGTGAATGTGCTGCACCTGTCCCATTTTGCCTGGTAGCCTGCTATAGGCCGCAAATATAAGCTTATGACTCCAGGTAGAGGGGGATAAGCCGCAAGGCGCATCCAGCGTGTTACTGTTTTCACCTATTTCTTTTTCGGCATGTAAAGATCGGTAATCGTGCCTTCAAAGGCCTCGGCAGAAAAGCCGATGGTTTCCGATAAGGTTGGATGCGGGTGTATGGTCAGGCCAATATCTTCTGCATCGGCATTCATTTCGATCGCCAGGGCAGCTTCAGCGATCAGGTCACCCGCGCCCGGGCCGACTATGCCACAGCCGATAATACGCTTGCTTTCGTTATCGAACAGGGATTTGGTCATACCTTCATTACGATTGAGGCTGAGTGAGCGCCCGCTGGCGGCCCAGGGAAATTTTCCGATACCGTAGTTGATATCCTGAGCTTTAGCTTCCGTTTCTGTCATGCCCACCCAGGCAATTTCCGGGTCGGTGTAGGCAACGGACGGGATTACGCGCGCATCAAAACCACTTTTCAGCCCCGCTGCGACTTCTGCGGCAACCTTGCCCTCATGTACGGCTTTGTGGGCGAGCATGGGTTGTCCGACCAGATCGCCGATGGCGAAAATATGTGGTACGTTGGTTCTTTGCTGATCATCCACTTCGATAAAGCCACGTTCGGTTACTTGAATGCCTGCTTTATCTGCATCCAGTTTCGCGCCGTTGGGTGAACGCCCTACGGCGACCAGTACCTTATCAAAGGTTTGTGTTTCAGGTGCTTTCGCGCCTTCAAAACTAACCTTCAGGCCTGCTTTCAAAGCTTCGATACCCGTGACTTTGGTGTTAAGCCAGATATTTTCGTATTGTTTACTGATTTTTCGCTGCAGCGGGCGAACCAGATCCGGGTCGGCACCCGGGATGAGTGCTTCCATCATTTCGACAACAGAAATTTTGCAACCCAGCGCGTGGTAAACCGTGGCCATTTCCAGGCCAATAATACCGCCACCGATCACCAGCATCGAACCCGGAACGCCCTCCATCGCCAGCGCACCGGTTGAATCTATAAGGCGCGGATCATCATCCGGAAAGCCCGGGATTTTTACCGCCTGAGAGCCCGCGGCGATGATCGCCTGCTTAAAGCTTATGCTTTGGGTGCTTGCTTCAGAACTCACCTCGATACTATGATCGGAGGTGAATCTCGCCAGGCCCTGAACGACCTTAACTTTTCGTTGTTTGGCCAGTTGCGTCAGCCCACCGGTTAATTTGCTGACAATACCCGCTTTCCATGAAAGTAGTTTTTCCGTATCAATTTTCACTTTAGCAAAACTGACGCCAATATTTTTCGCATCCTCGGCTTCTTCAATGATTTTGGCTGCGTGTAATAGTGCCTTGGATGGAATGCAGCCCACGTTCAGACATACGCCGCCGATAATCGGGTAACGTTCGACGAGGATCGTTTTCAGACCTAAA
>JAAELZ010000276.1 GCA_024226105.1 Pseudomonadota bacterium
CCACGATGCCCTTGGCGTCAATGCGTTCTATGTGCAATTCCTGCAACATGCCATTATCAACAATGGCCACACGGGTTTCCTGGGGCGTGACATTTACCAGGATCTCTTCGTTTCGGGGCTGGTTCATATTCGCGGTTCGATAGGGTTTGCCCAATTCTACTCGGGAAGCAACCCCGCAGTACGTAAAAGTTGTGAAGTCATCCACAGTGGAAGCCCGACGATGGCACTGTAGTCGCCGTCGATATGCTCCACAAAGGCGCCGGCCCGGCCCTGGATGCCGTAGCTGCCTGCCTTGTCATAGGGTTCATCGGTATCACAATAGGCCACAATCTGTGCGCGGCTCAGTTTACCAAATCGCACCTGCGAGATGACACTGCGTGTCAGCGACTGGCCTGCACCGACCAGGCAAACCGAGCTGATAACCTGGTGGGTATTTTCCGAAAGCAGGCTTAGTGTGTCGATCGCCTCCAGCCGTGAAGCCGGTTTGCCGAATACGCGATCTCCGAGCGATACTGTGGTGTCGGAACCCAGCACCCAAATGTCACTTGTGGCACCATCTGCGACGGCTTGAGCCTTGCCCAGTGCCAGACGCTCAGTCATTGTTACCGGCGCTTCATCCGCTTGTCGCGTCTCGTCGATATCCGCGACCAGAACACGGAATTTTACGCCCAGGCGCGCCAGTAGTTCTTTTCGCCGTGGAGAAGCGGAAGCGAGGATCAGGGGGGCGGGTAAAGACATGGTGATGGATGATGATTGCTAACGATGATACGGCAGGCCTTCGGTAATAGACCAGGCGCGATAAAGTTGTTCGGCCAGCATTACGCGGGCGACATGGTGCGTGAAGGTCATTTCTGACAGCGTCCATTTTTCATCCGCCCCGGAAAGAAGTGCAGGACCAATACCCTCAGGCCCGCCGATTACGAAGTTAATACTTTGCCCTGACTGCTGCCAGTCCAGCAGTTTATCGGCGAAGGCGAGTGAATCGTGGGCTCTGCCCTGTCGGTCCAGGCAAATCAGCTTTGATCCAGCGGGAACTTGTTTCAGGATTGCTTCGCCTTCACGTGAGAGGATACGGGAAATATCAGCATTTTTCCCACGTTTCTGTGCCGGGACTTCGACCAGCTCTACCCGGGTATTCCCCCGTATACGATTAATATATTCTCGTGTTCCTTCATTTACCCACGTCGGCATTTTGTCACCCACAGTAAGAAGTTTTATCTTGAGCATTGCCTAAGTGAAAGTCTGTGTAGAGTTTAAAAGATTTGTTCACCGCGAAGATCACGAAGAAAAAAGGGTAAAATCAGCTATTCCATTCTTCGTGCGCTTTGCAAGCTTCGTGGTAAATTGCGTTAAAACTATTATGCAACAAATTGGCAGAGTGATTTCAATTTATAACTAAATGGCCAGAATTCCTGAACAATTTATTGACGAACTGATTTCGCGGTCGGATATTGCCGAGCTGATTGATCACCGCGTACCCCTACAGCGTGCGGGCAGTGAGTTTCGTGCCTGTTGCCCGTTTCATAACGAAAAAACGCCGTCATTTTACGTCAGCCCGGCAAAGCAGTTTTATCATTGCTTTGGATGTGGCGCGCACGGCACGGTGATCAGCTTTCTGATGAACTATGACAACATGGAATTTCTCGATGCGGTGGATGTCCTGGCATCGCAAGCAGGCATGCAGGTGCCAAAAGATGCGCAGCCGGATGATAAGAGTCGACGCAAACAGGCAGCCTTATACGATATTGTCGAGCGCGCAAACCGTTGGTACCAGCTGCAACTCAAGCAGCATCCGGATGCCCGGCAGGCAATAGACTACCTAAAAGAGCGCGGCCTGGATGGGAAAACCGCGGCTGAATTCGGCGTCGGCTTTGCACCGGATGGATGGGACAATTTGATCAAGGCCCTGGGGCAGGAACCTCAGGATCTGGAACGAATGGCCGAAGCCGGCCTGGTAATTAAAAAGGACGAAGGCGGGTATTACGATCGTTTTCGCGGGCGAGTGATGTTTCCGATTGAGGATCACCGCGGTAAGTTGGTTGGTTTTGGCGGGCGGGTGATGGGAAAAGGTGAGCCCAAATATCTTAATTCTCCTGAGACGCCTCTTTTTCACAAGGGTTCGGAACTGTATGGCCTGTACCGGGCGCGACGCGAGATGGGAAAGCTTGATGAGTCGGTGGTGGTCGAAGGTTATATGGACGTCGTCGGCCTGGCGCAAAACGGGGTAGACAATTCGGTTGCAACGCTTGGCACCGCTACCACCCCGGTACATTTGCAACGCCTGTTTCGTGCCGCTTCCAGGGTGGTGTTTTGTTTTGATGGTGATCGAGCGGGCCGCAAGGCGGCCTGGCGTGCGCTGGAGGTCGCCCTGCCTTTTATGGAAGACGGTCGGCAGATCAAATTTTTGTTAATGCCCGAGGGTGAAGACCCGGACTCTCTAATCCGCAAAGAGGGTAAGCAGGCCTTTCTACAGCGATTGGAGAATTCTCTGTCACTGGACACTTTTTTATTCAGTGGCCTGACCGCCCGGCTGGATTTAAGTCAGATGGACCAGCGTGCCAGGCTTGCGAGCCTCGCCCGGCCCCTGTTGCAAAAGCTGCCGCAGGGCGATTTTAAAAGCATGATGTATGCTCATTTAGGCGAACTGGTTGGCGTCGCCCAGCACGAGGTACAGGCCGTACCTCCGGCTCCACCTCCCGTAGCGAGGCCCGAGAAAACAGAGCAAGCCGAAGCGGTTTCGCAGCTATCGCCGCACGTGCGCGATTCTCTCAGGCTGTTGCTGCAGTTTCCAGAGCTGATTGAGGTGGCAAATGAATTTGAACTCAATGCAGATAATGATTCCTGGCTTGATATGCTGGATCAACTTATTGGCATGATTAATGTAAACCCGCAAATCAATACTGCACGCCTGGTGGAAAGGTTGCGATTCCACGCGCAGTATTCGATTCTGGCAAAACTCGCGGCCGACGATTTTGATCTGGAAGAAGATAAGCGCCAGCATCATTTGCGCGATCTGATGTCCAGGATAGACCTGATTTCCCTGCAAAAACAGGTAACGGGTTTACTCAGTATTACCGCTGAGCGAAAATTTACCGCTGAAGAGCACAAAAGGTTAAACAATTTGTATGCACAAATGAATAGGTACAAGCAATCAGGACGGGATGAAAATGCCACTTAATGACCCCTTGCAGGAAATAACCAACTGGGCATCCCAAATTCGCCAGGGCGACTTTTCTGCCCGCTTGAAATTGAGCAATGCGCAATTTTCTTCCACCGAAGATGATATTAATCGCCTTGCTGAATGGCTGCAAAGCCTGGCCAGGCAAAGTCAGGAGGAGTTGAGCGATCGTGAGCAACTTATCCAGAGCCATTCCGATTCTCTGAAGCTGGTTTACGACATTACTTCAGGCCTGAATAAAACCTACGATGCAAAGGAGTTTATTTCCCAGTACCTTGCGACACTCAAAGAGCTGTCAGGTGCGCAACGTGCGGATGCCTATTTACATAACCGGCAGGGAGATGAATCTTTATTGGCCAGCCTGGCAGACAAAGACGCAGTAGAGCGAGCAGATGAAAACTGTATGGTGGTGCCGCTTTCGGTAAAAGATCGGCTTTATGGTGAGTATCATTTATATATGGATCAACCCGTTACCCGGTTGTCGGCCAGCACCCGGGATTTATTGTCAAATATAGGCCTGAATTTGGGTATGGCGCTTGAAAAACAGGAGCAGGAGCAGGATTCCACGATGCTCGGGCGCATGGCTGAACGCACGGCGTTCGCACACGAGTTGCATGACTCGATGGCTCAGACGCTTGCGTCCTTACGCTTTCAGGTGCGCATCCTTGATGGTTTGTTACAGGATGTAACGCAAACACGCGTCTGGGAGCAAATGGAAACAGTTGAAAAGCTGGTCGATCTCGCGCACGAGGAGCTACGTAGTCTGATCGGGCAATTCAGGGCGCCGATCGAAGTAGGAAGTCTAAGCAGCGGAATGAAAAAAATACTGGCCCGTTTTCGCACCGAGTCCGGAATTCCGGTTTTTTTCCAGAACCAGTGTGAGGATATCCAGTTACCGGAGGAGACAGAGATTGCGATTATTCGGGTGGCACAGGAATCGCTAAAGAATATATGCAAGCATTCACAGGCTGAAACAGTGCGAATTCTGTTGCGTAAGCTTTCCGGGGAACAATGTATGATGTTGATTGAAGATGATGGTGTAGGCTTTGACTTTTTGCCGGAACGGGAACATGCTGGTATGCATATCGGCCTGTCAGTAATGGAAGAGCGTGCAAAACAGGTAGGCGGCACTTTCAGTATTGAAAGTGAAAAAGGCGAAGGTACGCGGATTATGTTGACCTTTTCTCTCACTTAGGTCATTCTCTAAGGCATTAAGGGCATTTTGCTACGCCTTAGCGTAACTGCCCGGCATTTCAAACACGATTTTTTATATACATAGCGGAGGTTCTGCACGTGCGCGTTCTATTAATAGATGACCATGCCTTGTTTAGAGAAGGCATTGTAGGCTTACTGGAAACACGCGGCATCGAAATTGATGCAACGGGGGACAGCAGTGAAGGGATCGCACTGGTTGCTTCAAGCAAACCGGATGTTATTTTGCTGGATTTACGCATGCCGGAAATGAATGGCATTGAAGTGCTGCAGAAACTCAATGAGCTTGACAATAAAGTCCCGGTCGTGATGCTTACGACGAGTGCAGATGATCGTGATCTATCAGAGGCACTGCGTAACGGTGTGAAGGGCTATTTGCTCAAAGACATGGAGCCCGATGAGCTGATTTCGTCACTGCGCGATATTGTTAGCGGCAAAACCGTGGTTGCCCCGGACCTGACTTCGGCCCTGGCTAACCTGGTGAAAGACGGTGATTCGGCCGACGCCAGGGTTGCGGCTTCTCCTTTCAGCAGTTTAACGCCCCGGGAGATGGAGATTCTGTGCCATCTGGCTGAAGGGGAGAGCAATAAAGTGATTGCAAGGAACCTGAATATTTCGGACGGAACCGTCAAGCTGCACGTAAAGGCGATTTTGCGAAAGCTTGAAGTTCATTCGCGCGTTGAAGCGGCGGTGATGGCTGTAGAGCGACGCCTGTGCAATCGTAAAATGATGAGTGATTAGAGAAAGGTAATCAAATGAGTATAGATAGACTGGTATTGGCATTTGCGGGCGTGGTCATATTGTTGTCGCTGGTATTGACGCACTATCACAATCCAAACTGGATGTGGTTAACGGCTTTTGTCGGGGCTAACCTGCTGCAATCTGCGTTTACCGGGTTTTGCCCTCTGGCCAACATTCTCAAAGCAATGGGTAAGAAACCCGGGCAGGCGTTTGACTGAACTATTCGCGGCTTACCCGGAATCCCCCAGAGCCGCTAATGCGGCTCTTTTTTGCTGTTCTGCCAGCATAACCGCACTTTACAAATAGCTGCCTTTAAAACACAGAGAACACAAACATCGATTTTCTCTGTGCCCTCTGCGTAAGGGCTTTTGGAATACAATAAAGACAGCAATATACAAATAATATCGAGAACAAGACCCATCATGAGTAAAATAAAAGCAAGCGTTTGCCCACACGACTGTCCATCGGCCTGTGCGCTCGAAGTAGAATGCCTGGACGCGCGCACTATCGCTAAGGTACATGGCGCAAAGGATAATAACTACACCCAGGGAGTGTTGTGCACCAAGGTAGCAAACTACGCGGAGCGGGTTCATCACCCTGATCGATTGCGCGAGCCGATGGTGCGGGTTGGCAAAAAAGGCAGTGGCAAATTCAAAACGGTTTCCTGGGATGAGGCGCTGACGCGGGTTGCAGATGAATTTAGGCGCGCCACAATCGATTCTGGCGCTGAATCGGTATGGCCTTATTATTACGCCGGTACCATGGGACAGGTGCAGCGTGATGGCATCATACGTCTGAAAAATGCCCTGGGTTATTCGGGTATGCTGAAAACCATTTGTACCCAGATTGCCTATGCCGGCTGGAGCGCGGGCGCCGGGGCAGTGCGCGGTACCGATCCGCGAGACATGCTTAAAAGTGATCTCATTATTATCTGGGGCTGCAACGCGGTGGCAACCCAAATCAATTTAATGAAGTTGGTGGCACAGGCGCGACGCGAGCGCGGTGCAACTTTGGTGGTGATTGATCCGGCAACCACCGACACCGCGAAAAAAGCGGATATCCACCTGGCGCTCAACCCCGGGTCAGACGGGGCTTTGGCCGCATCGCTAATGCATTGTGCCTTTCGCGATGGTTATGCAGATCGTGAATATCTGCAGCGCATGACGGATGACCCGGGTGGTCTGGAGGTCTCACTGATAGATAAAACGCCAGCGTGGGCGTCGGAAATAACCGGTTTGACGGTTGAGCAAATAGAGCAGTTTGCGGCGCTGTACGGGCAAACTCAGCGCAGCTTTATTCGTCTTGGCATTGGTTTTTCACGTAGCCGGAATGGTGCACACAACGTGCATTCGGTATCCTGCCTGCCTGCCGTCACCGGGGCATGGCAGCACCCCGGGGGGGGCGCTCTGTTGGGAACCAGTTCAATTTTCAAACTTGATAAAACACTTATCGAAGGCAGCGACCTCCGCGCCGGTGGAGGCCGTGATCTGGACATGTCGCGCATCGGGGCGGTGCTCACCGGGCAACCTGAAGATCTCAAAGGCGGGCCCCCGGTCAAAGCCATGCTCATACAAAATACCAACCCCATGGCGGTGGCGCCGGATTTACACAAGGTACACCAGGGACTCGCGCGCGAAGATTTATTCGTTTGTGTGCACGAACAGTTCATGACCGAAACCGCAAAAATGGCCGATGTCTTATTGCCGGCTACCACCAGTATGGAACACCATGATTTGTATTCCAGCTATGGCCAGGTTCACTTGCAACTCTGTGAGCCCGTTATTGAGCCCTACGCTTTGTGTCGCTCAAACCACGAGGTGATCTGCGAACTAGCCTTGCGCCTCGGTGCGGATGATCCGGGTTTCAAAATGGATGCGAAAACCATGATTACGCAAACCTTGAAAGATTCGGGTTACCCGGATTATGAAAGCCTTCTGGCAATGAAATGGCTTGATTGCACTGAGGGAGTCGATATGCAGTTTGTCGATGGATTTGCCTGGCCGGATGGAAAATTTCGTTTTAAGGCCGACTGGTCGGCGGTAGGTAGCAACCATCAGGGTATGCCCCAATGGCCCGGTCACTGGGATGTGACCCTGAAGACCAGTGTTGAACTGCCCTACCGTCTTACAACCCCGCCAGCCCGCTATTTTCTGAATAGCAGCTTTACCCAGTCACCGTGTTCGCTGGAAAAAGAAGGTCGTCCAGTCGTGACGATTCACACCGGTGATGCAGAAAAGAGTCGTGTTATCGATGGCCAGCAGGTGGAGATCGGTAATCAACTGGGTGCGATCAAATTGCACGCTGAGGTGAGCGATACTATTCGCCCTGGTGTGCTTGAAGTCAGGGGAGTCTGGCCGGGCACCGCTTTTAAAGAAAAAATTGGCGTTAATTCCCTGATTGGGGCAGACGCGGCACAACCGAGCGGAGGGGTGGCATTTCATGATGCTGCTGTATGGTTGCGGCAGGTTAAAGGGGTTGTACCATGAAGAAGATAATCAAGCCGCTGTTAATCGTTGGCCTGGCATTTTTAGCGGCCTATGCCGGGGGCAAGACCTGGCGTTGGCAGGAAGAAAATAAAAGGATTGTGGCAGAGTACGCGGGTTTTACCGCTGGTGATTTCACCTTGCAAGGCCCGGATGGAGAGGTGTCTTTACATGATTTCAAAGGGCGTGTGGTACTAATCTACTTTGGTTACACCTATTGCCCGGATGTGTGCCCGACCTCACTATCGGTAATGGGTCAGGCCATGAAACAACTTGAAGGCAGGGCCAATGTGAAGGGTCTGTTCATCAGCTTCGACCCCGAACGAGATACAATGGAAAAACTAAAAGCCTATGCGCCTTTTTTTCACCCGGAAATTACCGGTCTGACCTCGAGTGCGCCGCGCATTCTGGAAGTCTCAACGCGTTACGGGGCTTACTATCAGAAAGTTGAAAGGGGTGAACAGGATTACCTGATGGACCACACCTCACGGATTTATATTATAGATGAAAATGGAGAGTTGGGCGGCGTAGCCAGCCATGGGGCGACGCCCGAAGATGTCGTGAAGCGGGTTGAAAGATTGTTATAAAGGTGATGACCGGCCCCCGGTAGCTAAACATTGCTTCATAAACGGCAAAATATGAATTAAGCTCCGAAGCATTTCTAGCTCTACCCTTAACACCCCTTTTTTGGAGATAATAATGCCCTTTCCTGATTCTTTCTACCGCTGGAGACCTCACCCATGGCATGGGCTGGAGGCTGGAACCAACCCGCCGGAAATTGTGAACGCCTATATCGAGATCACCCCCTTTGACCACGTTAAATACGAGATAGATAAAAAGACGGGTTATCTGGTTGTCGATCGGCCCAACAGGACCTCATCACACCCGCCGTCTCTGTATGGCTTTGTTCCCAGGACGTACTGCGGAAAACGGGTTGCGGCCCTGATGGAAAGGGACGATGTTAAAGGGGATCGTGATCCTCTGGATATTTGTGTATTATCTGAAAGGCCGATTGCACGCGCGGATATTATATTGGAGGCGCGGGTGCTGGGCGGGTTGCCGATGATTGATGGTGGTGAAGCGGATGACAAGATTATTGCCGTGCTTAAAAATGACTATGTATTTTCAGATGCGGGTGACATCTCAGACCTTCCCAACGTGATGATCGAGCGATTACACCACTATTTTACCACCTACAAAATTCAGCCCGGTAAAGAGCTGAGTGTAGAAATAGGTGAAGCGTATGGCAAAGAGCACGCACAAAAGGTTATCAGGGCCTCAATGCAAGACTACCAGGAAAGATACGGGGAGGAGTAAATTGCTTTTCCTGGCGACCGTTTGCGTCGATGATATGAATCTTGCGCGTAGAATGGCACAGGATGATTCAACCCAGGTTCAATAGTTTTACACCCGTGTCGGGTAAATAACATAAACCGGCTTATCCGTTTGTAAGATAACGACCCCGTGCCCGACGTTACTTAGCCCATGGGAGCACAGCGGTTCCATCCGTGTTTTTTGCTTGAGCTGATACTGGCATTCACCACTTAGTTTTACATTAGCGGTTTCCAGGCAAAGCAGGCTGAAGGGCTCGTTGATCTCCAGCTGCCAGCGCCCGCTCGAAAAGCCGGTGATCCGGGTTTCAAAATGCAGTTGGGTAGCCAGATGGCGCTGTTTCAAAAAAGCATGTGCCTCACCCAGGTTTGCCCATTCGTGATCACGGCGCCCACCCAGAAATCCATGTAGACAGATCTCGTGAAAATGCGCTGGCAGGCTCGCCAGTACGTACGCCAGGTCTGAATAATCCTTATTGGGATTAAGCCTCTCATCGAGTACGCCGTCGTGGGAATCACCATCGCCAACCGCCAGTCCTTCACGCTGTTGGCGAAACTGTGCGCCTCCGTCGATATATAAAACCGGATCGCTGAATTTTGTTTCTCCGGTGTATAGCGGGCCGACTAAAGAAACGGATTTTTGCGAAGCGTAACAATGTAAATAACGCGTAATAGTAAGCGAAGGCGGTATCCGGCTCGCGTGGTTTTTGGTGTCGATTGAAAATGGCCCGTATGATTCGGAAAGCAGACATTGTAGCGCTTTGAGCAGGCTGCATCCACACAAATTGAATATGTTAAAATTTCACTTAGCCGTGTTACCTTTCTACTTCTTCACCTGTGTTGTATCCAGCTGCAAATTCGTCTCAGAAATAAATACCCGTTCTAAAGCAATCTCACAATCAGTGTTAGAGGGCGTGACGTGCACATCCTTTAGCGGATTAACAATAAGGACGGATGTCTACGGTGAACAACGAGGAACTGACTCTCCAATTCAAAAACAGGCCTAATAGACGCATATTTTGTCCATTAAACGCGGTAACATCCAATTTCCCGGACCAGGAGACATCGTGTTAGATATAAAAGCAATAAGTACAAAACTTAAACTTGGTGATGATGGCATCTGGTATACCTCAGACAATCAACTCATTTCATATCCCTCAGATGGCAATGAGAGTTGCTTTGCTGTTGAAGACCATTCATTTTGGTTTAAACACCGGAATAACTGCATCACCTCTATCATTAGCGCTTATCCACCAGAAGGTACCGAAACAATTTTCGACATAGGAGGGGGTAATGGGTTCGTGTCATTAGGGCTGGAAAATGCTGGCTTTAATGTGGCCATGGTAGAACCTGGTAGAACGGGAGCTAGCAATGCGAAACGCAGGGGGCTTAAGAATGTGATTTGTGCCACTACCGACACAGCGAAGTTTAATGCGCACTCACTACCTGCAGTAGGTCTATTTGATGTCATTGAGCATATCGAGGACGATCGTTCTTTTCTGCAATCTATCGGGAGTCTAATTAAGAAAGGGGGTAGGCTCTATGTAACTGTTCCCTCATACATGTCACTTTGGTCAGCAGACGATGTGTCAGCAGGTCATTACAGAAGATACACGGTTGAGGGTATATCCAGTGTACTTAAGTCTGCGGGATTCGAAATAGAATTCTCCTCATATTTCTTCAGGTTTCTCCCTGTTCCGATCTACCTTCTGAGAACGCTACCCTATAAAGCGGGGTTATCAAAGAAGGAGGATCAATCGAAAAAAGCCAATCGTGATCATGCCGTGAACGGTGGATTCACCCATAAAATACTAAATTCGATTTTGCAGTCAGAAATCAAGAATATAGACAATAAGCAAACGATGCGCTTTGGGGGTAGTTGCCTGATCGTTGCGAGGAATGCCAGGGATGCTCCGGGCACCCGTTGAGGTTCTGCTTACAATTTCACAACGGTGTTTAGGATTGCGTCAGTCACTCTTCTCTGGTGCTCTTCCAGCCCAAGCCAAAGAGGTAGACGCAATAACCTTACTGCAACATCATCTGTAACCGGTAGCTCTCTTTTAATGTGGCAAAACTGAGAGCCCGCAGGGGAACTATGTAGAGGAATATAATGAAAAACAGTGCTAATACTCAGCTCTTTTAGTTTACTGATCAGCTCCGTTCGATGTTTGGCGTCGGGAAGCAATATGTAGTACATATCGGCATTTGAAACGCACTCAGCCGGTATAACAGGGCGCCTGATAAAGCCATTTTTTTCCAGTGAGCCGAGTTCGTTGTGATAGGTATCCCAGATCGCCATGCGCCGTTGGGTTATGTATGTGGCTTCTTCTGTCTGGGCGAGTAAAAAAGCGGCCACTATTTCGCTCGGTAAATACGATGAGCCGATATCTACCCAGGTGTATTTGTCGACCTGACCACGGAAAAACTGGCTACGGTTTGTTCCTTTCTCACGGATAATATCAGCGCGGCCAGCCAACCTGGGGTCGTTAACTAGTAGTGCTCCTCCTTCGCCGGAGATAATATTTTTAGTTTCGTGGAAGGAAAGGGTAGCCATATGGCCAATAGAGCCAAGTGGTTGCCCCTTGTATGTGGACATGATGCCTTGCGCCGCATCCTCGATAACCAGAAGGTTGTGGCGATTGGCGATACCCATGATGGTGTCCATCTCACATGCAACGCCAGCATAGTGAACGGGTACAATTGCCCGCGTCTTACTTGTGATTGCTTCTTCTATCAGTGATTCGTCAATGTTGAGTGTATCAGCCCGGATATCCACAAATACCGGCACCGCTCCCCTGAGTACAAAGGCGTTAGCCGTCGAGACAAAAGTATAAGAGGGCATGATTACTTCGTCACCTGGCTGGATATCGGACAGGATGGCGGCCATTTCCAAAGCAGCTGTACAGGAGTGTGTAAGCAACGCCTTGCGTGTTTTAATAGAATTTTCCAGCCATGCCTGACATTTCTTTGTGAATGCCCCATCACCAGCCATGTGGCCGGCAGAGTGAGCTTGCGCTATATACCAGAGCTCCTTTCCTGTCATGTAGGGCTTGTTAAAGGGGATTTTCATGAATACTTAATGTTGTTAAATTGCAGAGCGTGCCCAGTAAATCCAGAAAACCATTATAGATGAACAGCACGCATTCCTAATGCGTCATCTTCCATAAAGGTGTCAGCTAAATCAATACCAGGGTGATCCATCCCTGAATCAACCACGATTTTATGGACGCCAGGCATTAGCGCTTTACGGCTAGTGTATCTGTAATACATTCAAGCCTGGCATCAATAATATCCTGGCTAATTAGGCGATTCTGGTATGTTGAGGATATCGGCAACGATATACAGAGGCCGGGCCTTTGTTTCGTCAAAAACTTTACCCAAGTATAGACCGATGACCCCAAGTAGCGCGAATAATATGCCGAACATGAATAACATGGTTACCATGATGCTGGTCCAACCAGTAACCGTAATATTGTACGCGAAATACTGGAAGATCAGCCAACCCGTGTAGACCATGGTAAGCAGGGAAATTAAAAAACCTAGCTTAATGGAGAGC
>JAAELZ010000277.1 GCA_024226105.1 Pseudomonadota bacterium
AAGCGTTCCCGCAGTACGGGTGCCGCGTTAGGAGGAATCAGCTATGGGTGATATTGCGAATATCGTCTTAAAGAGATTGGGGTTGGGGCTGGTAACGCTCCTCGTCATTTCAGTCATTATTTTTGGAGCGGTGGAATTTTTGCCCGGTGATCTCGCTCAGGCGGTACTGGGTCAGGGCGCTACAGAGGAGAACCTTGCGGCATTTCGTAAAGAACTCGGCCTCGATCGCGCCGCGCCGATTCGTTACTTTGAGTGGCTTGGCAATGCCGTCACTGGCGATTTTGGCAATTCCCTGGTATCGCAAAAGCCTGTATCGGAAGCCATAGGCCCAAGATTCAAAAACACCTTGTTCCTGGCGCTTTATGCGGCAATTATCGCGGTTCCGATTGCGATTTTTCTCGGTGTACTGGTGGCCTTGTACAGAAATTCCGTTTTTGACCGGGTTGCAAATGTCATGACACTGACATCGATATCATCACCTGAGTTTTTTCTCGGGTATATTTTAATTCTGTTCATATCGGTAAAGTGGGGATATTTCCCGGCGATTGCGAAAATTGACGACGGGATGCCCCTGCTCGACAAACTCAACCGAACTTTTCTTCCAGCGCTGACGATGGTGTTGGTTGTGGTAGCACATATGATGCGCATGACACGGGCATCGATCATCAACCTGCTGGCATCACCTTATGTCGAAATGGCCCGTCTAAAAGGCGTTCCGGCGTGGAAAGTAATCGTCAAACACACCCTGCCCAATGCCTGGGCGCCGGTCATTAACGTAGTCGCACTGAACCTTGCCTATCTGATAACCGGAGTGGTGCTGGTTGAAGTCGTATTCGTATACCCGGGGATTGGGCAAATGCTGGTCGACAGTGTAAGTAAAAGGGATTTCCCGGTGGTTCAGGCCTGTTGCCTGATATTTGCAGCGACTTTCATTTTGTTGAATCTAGCTGCCGACGTGGGGTCGATCCTGACCAATCCGCGCTTGCGTCATCCTAAGTGAGGGTTGCATCATGAATTATTTCATTGTTGGTTTTTACGCCCTGCTTATCGGCGGATCTTCACTGGCGGCTTTCTACAATAAGCGCACCCCATTCATCCTGCTGTTTTCGCTGACCCTGGTTTCCTTCATCATGGGCATCGTCGGTGGTGAGGCAATGCTGTGGGGCGTCACCATTGTTGCCGGGCTCATCGCTTTTTCTGCGGGCGTTGCTTACTCATTCCGGGAATTCCTGGTGATTACCTTGCCGGCCGATGCGGCCAAGGCTATGCGTACCGCTCCGCTAACGGCGTCATTTGGCCTGTTTGTCATCTTCACCTATGCAATCTCCGGGATATTTGCGCCTATTATCGCGCCCTTTGGAGAAGCCGAGATCATATCAACCTCGTTTGCACCCGCGGATGAAGCGATGCTGCTCGGCGCAGATCAGCTCGGGCGTGACATGTTCAGCCGCATCATTTTCGGCGCCCGCAATACGGTTGGCATGGCGCTTATGGCGACCACGCTGGCGTTCATTATTGGTGCAATTGGAGGATTATACGCGGCGACCAAAGGTGGCATGCTGGACCAACTCCTCGGCAGGGTTGTAGACGTTGTCATGTCGATCCCTTCATTGATATTTTCCTTGCTGCTGTTGAGTATTTTCGGCACCAATACATTCACACTGATAATCGTTATCGCGGTGATTTACGCGCCGCGCGTATTCCGCCTGGCGAGATCGGTGGGTGGTAACGTTGTGGTTATGGATTACATAGAAGCTGCCAAGTTACGTGGCGAAGGCACTTGGTATTTGATCCGTAAGGAAATACTGCCTAACTCGTCCGCCCCCCTGATCGCCGAGTTTGGTCTCGAATTTTGTTTTGTATTTCTGCTAATAGCCGGCCTGTCCTTCCTCGGTCTTGGTATCCAACCTCCGACCGCGGACTGGGGCTCAATGGTGCGGGAAAATGCCACGCTGATCTCATTCGGAGAAATAACCCCGTTGATACCGGCCGGTGCAATTGCACTTTTAACGGTAGCCGTAAACTTTGTCGTTGACTGGATGTTGTACAGATCGTCCG
>JAAELZ010000278.1 GCA_024226105.1 Pseudomonadota bacterium
CGGTCCGGCGATAGAGAGCCCGACAAACTCCTGGTCAAAACACCTTATCGAAACCGAGCCATCATCAGGCTGATGCTGTTCAAACCAGCGCATATGGTAGACCTGCGCCTGCTGAGAGCCCCAGATCATAAAACGATCCTGTTCGGCACGTGCGATGGTGAAATCGCCAATCAGCTTACCCGATTTATTGAGCATCGGAGACAATACAATACGCCCTTTTTTGGGCAAGCGATTACACACTAAATGCGATAAAAATACTTCTGCTCCCGGGCCGCTGACCTGGTATTTAGCAAAGTTTGCTATTTCGGTCACACCGACACTGTTTCGCACCGAGCAAACCTCCTTGCCAATGTGTTCAAAATCATTGGACCTATGGAAAGAGACAATATCTTTCGCCTGCACCTTCGAAGGCGCAAACCAAAGTGGCACCTCCAGCCCCCATGAATCGCCCATCACCGCGTTATTCTCCAGCATCCGGCCATACAGCGGCGTCGTCATATGCGGGCGGGCAGCGGGCAATTCTTCATTCGGGAAACGAATAGAAAAACGCCGGGAGTAAAACTCCCTGACTTTTGCATTGGTATACGCGAGTGTTGTGTAGTCACCATAACGCGCTACATCCATACCCCAGATATCAAAACCCGGATCGCCGTCCACCATCCAGTTGGCCAGTGCCAGCCCGACACCCCCCCCCTGGGAAAAACCGGCCATCACCGCGCAGGCGGTCCAGTAATTTCTTAAACCTCTAACCGGCCCAACCAGGGGGTTGCCATCCGGTGCAAAGGTAAACGGCCCGTTAATAACCTGCTTGATGCCGGTGCGTTCAAATGCAGGAAAATGCTTAAACCCGGTTTCAAGTGAGCTCGCGATACGGTCCAGATCAGGTTGTAATAGTTCCTGCCCAAAATCCCATGATGTCTGCCTGGGTGACCAGGGCTGGCACTGTTTCTCATAGGTTCCGAGCAACATGCCCTGTCGTTCCTGCCGGGTATATATTTCGCCCTTAAAGTCGATCACATGAATCAATTCACGACCGGTTTCACGATTGTATTCGATGACCTCGGGCATATCTTCGGTAAGCAGATACTGGTGCTCCATAGCTAATACCGGCAGCTCGATTCCCACCATTCGCCCAACTTCACGTGCCCACAGACCACCGGCATTGACCACGTGTTCAGCTTTTACAGTGCCTTGTTCTGTAACCACGTTCCAGGTTCCGTCATTTAGCTGATTGAGATCCACGATACGATTCTGCGTGACAATTTCAGCGCCCAACTTTCGCGCTGCTTTAGCATAGGCATGCGTGGTACCGGATGGGTCGAGATGGCCTTCGGCCGGATCCCACAGGGCACCGACAAAATTGCTTTCATCCATCAGTGGAAACATTTCTTTGGCTTCCCTGGGTGTAATCAGTTCGGTCTCCATGCCAAGATAGCGACCTTTAGCGTGCGCCAGGCGCAGGAAATCCATGCGCTCGGGGGAGTCTGCCATCATCACACCGCCGACCAGGTGCAAGCTGCACGACTGTCCGGACAGTTCTTCCAGTTCCTTATACAGAGAAATGGTATAGGCCTGTAACTTGGCTACGTTCGGATCGCCATTCAAGGTATGAAATCCGCCCGCAGCATGCCAGGTTGAACCTGACGTAAGCTCGGAGCGTTCGATCAGTAGTACATCCGTCCAACCCGCACGCGCAAGATGATACAGAACAGAACAACCTACCACACCTCCCCCTACTACAACCACTCTGGCTTGATCTTTCATTTCCTGGCCTCCTGAGCCGAATATCTTGTAGCTTGCCTGAAATTTTACCCTAGAACAGAAAAACTACTATTTTGATTAATTGCTCTCAGGCGTGAATAAAACCCGCTACTAATCTCCCGGTCGATATTTTTTAGTTTGAAACTGAGGGGGGTC
>JAAELZ010000279.1 GCA_024226105.1 Pseudomonadota bacterium
CAGATTGAATACGTTTGTTCGCTTACCAAGGTTCTCCCATTTCACTGTTTCCTGTCGGTTTTTCAGGGCATGTAATAGTTCGTTTGCGTCATGCTTTTTTTCGGAATGAACGACTGAACAGTATGCACCAAGCCATTCTTCTTCACCGGAGAAGGGCAGTGGGTCCGACCCCGCCACCACGGAATATCCCATCTTCTGCGCCTGTTTCATGATGTTGGGCGTCGTCCATCCATAGGGACGTAGCGGGGTATCGCCAATCAGAAAGTCGCCTTCTTTAAGTTCATTAATCAGGCGCCTGATCAACTCGCCGCGCATACCAAACCATTTTCCCGGAGACCAGGGCAGCACGGGCACGTGTCCGAGCTGTATGATCTGATAAATTACATCCAGTGCCGGCTGACCATCTTCAATTCGCAGGGGGCAGCCCAGAGCAAGAATTTCAATCTTTTCGCGACTGATAATCTGGCGCCCGGGTAACAGGCTCAGGCTCAGCTTGTCCTGAACACGGGACAACCTGATTTCATTTTCCAGTGTGCCTTCGAGCTCAAATCCATCGATCACAATATCACGCTTCGCGATGGATTCGTAGTATTGACAATCAAAACGTTCGGCCAGGCAGGCAACCCGGTTTGCCTGTGGATGAAAATGCGCGGTATTATCGAGAAAGCGGTTAAAAGCTTGTGATAAATCAAAGCAGGGATACAGGTGCAAATGGGTATCCAGTATGGTCGTATTCATGAGGCCGCTAAATTACTGTGTCCCTTCGAATATTATTTTCCATTTTCCATTGGCATTGCGCCGCCAGTACTGACGTTTTTCCGCCCGAGACTCAAAATTGTTGCTGCTATAATTTTGTGTGAATTCAGCCACCAGCAGCTCCCGTTCACCCGGGTAACTGAACAGGCTGATGTTGCTTAGTACGACGTTAATATTTGATTTGTTCGCGTTAAGCGACGTTTTGTATTTAGCCCAACTGCTAAAACTATGATTAGAGGTAAAAAATTCTGATTTATCGTAGTGTGATAAATAGCGCTGTGAATCCAGACTTTCCCAGTCGCTTACCCATTGTTGTAGCAAGGCATTGAAATAGTCACGCGTCACATTCAGGTATTCAGGTTTAATCCAGGTGATTTTGTCACTTATGATAACGGGCGTTTTGCTGTCCGGCTCTATCAGGGGCTTTAAGCGGTCAAATTCAGGGTTGCTCATGGCCACACAACCGTCGCTGGCGAGAGGTACGCGGTTAAATGATTCAGGGTGGGTGCCATGTAGCCATATGCCGTATCCGGTACGGCCATAGTGTTTGTCAAGCTCGTTCGGATAGTCAATGGGGAAGGCTCCAGTACCGTACAGGGGAGGCAGATCTCTATCCTCAATATAGCGTGTGACGTGATAAATTCCGATGGGTGTGCGCTCGTCTCCCTCAAGGCGCTTATGTGTGCCTTTTTCACCAATCGTAGTGTAGTTATTTACGATCAGGGAAAGTTTCCCATTTTTGTTTTTGTATGTGTAGAGCCTGGCGTTCGCCGTATCCACTACCACGATTGATTTTTGTTGCGGAGCCAACTGAATAACCGAGGCGGGTATCAGGCCTTTTTCCGCCGGGCTGATCACCTTAAGTTGATTCCAGCGCAGGCGAACTTCATCGCGCAATCCATCCAGCTGATGCAAGGTTGCAGGTTTTTGATAGTTATTACGCATCGCAATCGGGTCGATAACACCGGCACGCGCGGCGAGCAAATCTGCCATCAATAAA
>JAAELZ010000280.1 GCA_024226105.1 Pseudomonadota bacterium
GATGAAATACAGGAAGGTATTGATGCCGGCATTACTATGGTTACCGGTGAAGTTGAAAATCGCTGGGGGGAGTTGCTGAAAGATGCTTATAACAATTCGCTCAAGCCGCTTTACAATTTCCTGAATGATCAACCATCACTGGCAGGTGCGGCTGCTCCATTTGTTTCTAGAGAGAACCTTTCATTTAACGGCGATTCACGCCAGACTTCATTTGACGCGGGACGAGGATGCCCATTTAAGTGCTCTTTTTGTACGATCATAAATGTACAGGGTAATACCATGCGCGGGCGTACACCGGACGATATTGAAGCGTTAATCAAACGTAATCAAGCGCAAGATATGAGAGGGTTTTTCATTACGGATGATAATTTTGCCCGTCATCCACACTGGGAGGAAATTGCTGATCGCATCATTTCCTTAAAAAAGATAAAACGTGTTACCCTCATGGTACAGACAGATGCTATGTCGTATAAAATCCCGAGGTTCGTTGATAAACTTGCACGAGCCGGTTGCCGGCGTATTTTTGTTGGTATGGAAAGTGTCAATCCTGATAATTTGAAGGCATGTAGCAAACCGCAGAACCGTATCAGTGATTATCGTGCAATGCTTCAGGCGTGGCGCGATGCCAGCGTAGTGACTCATGCGGGATATATAATAGGTTTTCCAGGTGATACCTATGATTCTGTAATGCGTGATGTGGAGCGTCTGAAAC
>JAAELZ010000281.1 GCA_024226105.1 Pseudomonadota bacterium
ATACTGGATACTTCGTACCAGTCATTTCTTGAATCGCTCACCGCTCTGGAACTCGATCTTGCCAGACAGCAATGGGTCCTGTTTAAGCGCTTCCTGAACGATCACATTGAATTCGAGCAGGCAAATATTGAACCGCTGGCCGCGGGCTGGGAGAGCAATACCTTAAAACTGATTCAGTCGGATCACCTGATTCTAAACCGCCTGCTTCCCCGGCTGGATACCGCAATCGAGCTCATTGTGCAAACTGATTCGGCCCGGGCTGAGCTGGTCAGACAACTGGACGGCTTTATTAAAATGCGCAACGTACTGGAACACCATGATTTGCGCGAAATGGAATATCTATACCCGCTACTGGATGAGCAGCTTGAACGAATTCAGGTTCAAAAACTGGCTCACAGTATGGACCAGGCACGCGAAGCACTTTCAGCCAACGCTGACTCAGAATGAACCCTGCAGTTCTTCAGGCGCTGGAGCAGGGAGCCAGCGTCATTTCGGCTACACGCCGGCTGAGCTACGAACTCAAATCTGCATATGACCAGCACCAGATCAGCCTGGGGAAAAAAGTATGGCCTACCGCCCGGGTACACAGCTGGGACGGCTGGATGCAGGTATTGTGGATAAATAGTAGCGCCTACACATCGCAATCATGCCTGAGCAACGCGCAGCTGCAACAACTGCTGAGTGACATCGTTGAGCTTGACCTTAAAAGTCAGAATTCAAAAAACGAACACGGTATGGCGGCATTGTGGAATATCCCGGCTACGGCCAGAACCGCGCTGGAGGCATGGCAGTTATGCCATCAATGGCGGATATCATATACCGCCCTGCAAACCTCCGAACAGCCTGACCACGTACGTTTTGGCCGCTGGGCAACAAAGCTTTATGCACGCCTTCAAGAACAGAACTGGGTAAGCCCGGCGCAAATTGCCGACGTGTTGATTGAGAACAAATTCCAGCCTGAACAAGATGTTATTTTGGTTGGCTTTGATTACCTCAATGCTCAACAGACACGTTTTATAGCGTTCTTTCGGGACAACGGTATCAATATCACACAGCTAAGCAGTGACAAAACCACCGCCACCCAAATCAAACACTGTGCTTTTGACTCGCCTGAACTAGAGTGGCAGCACATAGGCGCCTGGGCACGCGAAAAACTCCTGAAGCATCCGGAACTAAAAATCGGCATCATTACACCCGATACCGAAAAAATCCGCCCTCTGGCAGAAAAAGCACTGCGAGAGCAACTGACCCCGGGTTATTTTATTCACGATACCGTCGACCCCTTTCATTTTTCCTGGGGTGGAAAGCTCATTGATCACCCCCTCATCAGCAACGCACTCGCCTGCCTTGGTTTGCTGGGAGATATCGAATTTAACCAACTGAGCTCTGTTTTCCTCTCAAACTACTGGGGCAGTGAAATCGAGCAAAATCTACGCGCACAACTGGCCATAAGCCTGCGTCGAAAAATCGCCTATCGCTTTGACCTGTATGAGTTCATTGAAACACTTTCCACCGCGCTCAACAAGGCCGACAATTCATTTGAAGTCACCACTACCGGTGCTACCCTGCTGGAAAAACTGAATTCCCTGCAAGCCACTAAAGCCGACAACCGGGGTAAACAATCTCTGTCGACCTGGCATAAAATATTTAGATCATGCCTGCATACACTTGGCTGGCCGGCAATAAATCTCAATAGTAGCGAGTTTCAGGCAATGCAAGCCTGGGAGCGATGCCTGGAGGAATGGGTCAGGCTCGATACTGTTTGCCAACCCGTATCGCTCGTGCAAGCCCTGCAAAGCCTGAATAGCTTTTGCCGGGAAACCACTTTTCAGGCACAGGCACAAGAAGGCGCACCCGTGCAAATAATGGGTGTGCTTGAAGCAGCAGAACTGGATTTTGATTTGCTCTGGCTGGCCGGGTTTGATGAGCAGGCCTGGCCGGCTCCAGCTTCCGCCAATCCCTTTATCCCTGTGAGTACCCAACGTGACGCAGGGATTCCCGATGCCAGCCTCTCCCTGCAAGCCGAATTAGCAAATAAAAAAACTGCTCAGCTCTTCGCGTTGTGTAATGAAATCATCTACAGTCATGCTCGCATCCAGGGTGATATCAAACTGGGCGTGAGCCCAATTTTGTCTGATATGAGTCATTTGGAGCATCCTCTGCCAGCTTCGATTTTTTCGATCAATGAAGCTATCCGACTAGCCACACCGGTGCCGGAACCACGCAATGATGATATCGGTTTTCCCTGTAATGAAAATACCACGCGCGGTGGAACCGGCCTCGTACAAAAACAATCCGCCTGCCCGTTCCAGGCTTATGCCTGTTATCGCCTGAAAGCGGATGAAGATGAAGCGCCACAAATCGGAATGGACAGCCTGGCACGGGGCAGCCTGCTGCACAAGGTGCTGGAAGTAATCTGGCAGGAACTTCAGGATTCGAGGGCTCTGTGTGAGCATATTCAAAGGGGCACACTCAAAGAACTTATTCACCGGCACACACAGGAACAGTTGAATATTTTCCCTGTGCACAGTGGGCTCGGCGAAGGCTTTTCCCATGCTGAAACTCAAAGACTGGATGCCCTGGTAGCAGAATGGCTAAAACTGGAAGCACAACGTCCGGCGTTTAAAGTGGAGGCGACTGAACTAAAACTGCAACACGCCATTAACGGACTAAATCTTAGCTTCACCCTTGATCGCGTGGACCAACTGGCAACATCCGATCATCAATCCCGAGCCGAGGACTCCCGCCTGATTATGGATTATAAAAGCGGCAACTGCGAGCTTAAGGATTGGACGGGCGAACGTCCCGGACAACCGCAAATGCCCCTGTACTTTCTGGCTCTGGGAGAAAACAGGGCGGATACAGGTATTGATGCACTGAGCTACGCCCAGATCAAGCCTGGCTTGTGTAGATTTATCGGGATCAGCCGTCTGCAGGGCACCCTGCCTGAAGTGAAAAGCCTGGAAACACTTGGAGCCGGTACTTCGCTCAAAAAAGAAATCAGGGAATGGTCGCAGCTCAAAGCTGTATGGGAAGCGCGCATCAAAAAGATTGTCGGAGATTATCAACAGGGACTTGCACACGTAGACCCTAAATCTGCCAGTAGCTGCACTTTCTGCAATTTTGCCCCGCTATGCCGAATTCATACCCGGGATTTACAGGAAGGAGGCGA
>JAAELZ010000282.1 GCA_024226105.1 Pseudomonadota bacterium
AAACCTTCTGCTATCGAGCCGGAAGAGACCAGCACCACGGCTATACCCTGCTGGCGCAGTTTTATGATTTGATCAACCAGGTGGCATATGACTTCCGTGTTTAAACCCGCCTGAGGGTGGGTTAACAAAGCACTGCCAATTTTGACAACCCATACTTTGGAAGCTTTTAAGATGCCCTTATCGTGCTTAATCCGATCATGCATCGCCTAAATCCTCTTCATCAAGGCGCTCGCCGTCAGGTGATTCTGTTTCCGCCAGAGCCTGCTCGGCCTCGAGCCGGTCAATCTCCATTAGCCGTTGACTGATTGCATTCATCACAACGTCGCAGCCCTGCCCTGATATTGCGCTAACTATATACACCGGGGCCTTCCAGTCCAACGCCTCAACGATTTTCTGCTTGAGGGTCTCAAGTTCGTCTTCGGGCAGCATATCAGCCTTGTTGAGCAATAACCATCGCTCCTTATTCCGCAAGCCCTGATCAAATCGCTCCATCTCTACTTCGAGTTTGCGAATGGCCTTCAGGGGTGCCTGCTCAGGGTCATAGGGCGCTACATCAACCAGATGCATGAGCAGCCGGGTTCGTTGCAGGTGTTTGAGAAAATCAATTCCCAGGCCAACGCCATCTGCGGCCCCTTCAATCAGACCGGGGATATCTGCAATAACAAACCCTGCTTTACCGATATCCACCACCCCGAGTTCCGGATACAGAGTTGTGAAAGGGTAATCCGCCACCTTAGGGTGCGCCGCAGAGACTGTCCTCAACAAGGTTGACTTACCGGCATTTGGGAAACCGAGCAAACCGACATCAGCCAAAACCTTGAGTTCTACGTGTAATCGGCGGAACTCACCTTCCGAGCCGGGCACGGTGCGTCGGGGCGCCTGGTTGACACTGGATTTAAAATGCGTATTTCCAAGCCCACCGTCACCGCCTTTCGCCACCAGTAGTACTTCATCAGCTTTTAATACTTCACCGATTAGCTCCTCGGTATCCTGATCATAAACCAGGGTTCCAAGTGGTACCCGGATATACAGATCTGAGCCTGCTTTTCCAGCGCATTTTCGGCCCCTGCCACCTTCTCCATGCTGGGCACGATACTCGCGCGTGTAGCGAAAATCAGCAAGGGTATTCAAGCCGCTGTTGCCGATAAAAAATACATCACCACCGTCGCCACCATCTCCACCATCCGGCCCGCCTCGCGGGATATACTTTTCCCGACGAAAGCTCATGCAGCCGTTGCCGCCCTTGCCGGCCGTTACGCTAATGGTGGCTTCATCTACAAATTTCACTGTTCGATCCTGTTGCTTTGTTCACACAAGGTGAGTTTGTTGTCATTGCAAGCGAAGCGCGGAAATCCAACTATTTCTTAACACCGCGCACTCCCGAACATCTAGATTGCCACGTCGCTGCGCTCCTAGCAATGAAAAATAGTATAAACCCGCGCAGAGTAATTTTTAACTGAGCCTGAGTTTTTTAGCTGCTCAGTTTGCGAATGACAGATTTCAGATGCAAGATGAATAGTCAAAAAAAAGCCCCGCTCGTTACACGACGGGGCTTTTGTTGTACAGTTGTTTGCTGCTTTACGCTGTGTACACGCTTACAAACTGTCGATTCTTTTCGCCTTTGACTTCAAATTGTACCTTGCCGTCAATCAGTGCGAACAATGTGTCGTCTTTGCCCCGCCCGACATTCACACCCGGGTGTACTTTAGTTCCACGCTGACGGATCAGTATATTGCCTGCCAAAACCGCTTCGCCGCCGTATTTCTTTACGCCAAGGCGTTTGGATATGGAATCGCGGCCGTTCCTGGAACTACCACCTGCTTTTTTATGTGCCATCTGTCTGGTCTCCTGGTTAAGAGGTCAATTTTTTAACTATTAGTTCAAATTGTTCGTTGTTGCTCAGATTGCGTCTGAAATTCATCAGTTCAAGGCAAAAAATATGAGTTTACAAATGTAAATAATTATTTTTAAACGAAGAAATGATGTATTTCAGGCGTGAGATGAGCAGCTACGTCAATTTTTTTGCTTGAGCAACCCACTCTTCGCGCTCGATGCGACCTTTGAAGTTCAGCTTCTCGTCAATTTCTGCAATTTGCTCAGCAGAAAAATCTGCGATTTGCTGGAATGTTGTCACACCGGCATCGTTAAGCTTTTGCGCAATAACCGGACCGATACCATTGATGTCGGTCAGCTTGTCGCCTTCACCTGGGGCTGCCTTAGCTTTTTTGGGAGCCGCTTTTTTAGCTTCTGCCTCAGGTGCCGCTTTTTTGGCTTCTGCTTTAGGCGCTGCCTTGGCTTTCTTAGGGGCCGCTTTGCTATCACCGATTGAGGTGATTTCTAGCTGCGTGAAGTGCTGACGATGCCCTTGAGTTTTGCGATATTTCTTACGGCGCTTAAACTTGAAAACCTTAATTTTCTCGCCACGCCCCTGTAAAAGTACCGTAGCGCCAACAGCGGTTCCGTCCAGCACGGGTGCGCCGACTTCAACTTTACCATTTTCGCATACCATCAAAACGCGATCCAATTGAATGGCTGCGCCTTCTTCAACGTCAAGCTTTTCAACCATCAGCTTGTCGCCTACGGCAACTCTATATTGCTTACCGCCTGTTTCTACTACAGCGTACATCTGTTTAACTCCAGAAATAATGTCTGATCAGCATCCGAACAGATGCCAAAATTCAAGGCGCTGGATTTTATGCATCAACATCATGAGAGTCAATCACTTAAGGCAAATAATCACTGCCTTTATGATATTAACTGCTCAATACCATTTTTCACCCCTAAAATGGGGTTTGAGTGCCATCAATTAGGCCACATTATACGTGGCTTAGACCCTGTTTCCTTATGTTTTATCTTTTTGGACAGCAACATAATTGAATCGAATTCTTGCGGTTTCAACCCGGCATGAGGATATCGCTCGTTGACTATCATATAAAGATATGTTTATATCTAAACCTGCTTATAAACAAATCTCCTATGGAAAACCTGATCAAAGCTCTCAAAGCTGCCGGCGAGCCCACCCGTATACGCATACTGGCCGCATTGTCACAATATGAACTGACCGTCACCGAACTGGTTAGCCTGTTGAGCCAGAGCCAGCCGCGCGTCAGCCGGCACCTGAAGCTGCTGCTGGAAGCAGGACTGGTTTCGCGTTTTCAGGAAGGCTCGTGGGTTTTTCAGCGTTTGAGTGAATCACCTGTAACCGCTCAGATCACCCGGATGATAAATCTGGATGATCCCGAACTCAAGCAGGATAGCGAACGCCTGGGACGCATTAAAGTTCAAAATGCACGGCTTGCCACCGATTATTTCGCTGCCAACGCAGGTGACTGGGACCAGGTACGAACCATGGTAGGTTCAGATGAGAGCATCGAAGTTGCCATGCTTGAGGCGATTCAGGGCCGGAACTTTGACAACATGATCGATATGGGTACGGGAACCGGGCGTATTGTAGAAATATTTGCCACACATGCTGACAAAATTACGGCTTACGACAGCAGTCAGGAAATGTTGAAACTGGCACGAACAAAATTTGAGCAGGCGGGCCTCAACCATTGCCAGGCTCGCCTCGGCGACATTACCGCCCTGCCGGCTGCAGCCGGCTCAGCTGAGCTGATTACAATCCACCAGGTTTTGCATTACCTGGACAGCCCGTTTGCGGTGATTGAAGAAGCGAAACGTCTTCTTGCTCCAAACGGATTAATACTGATTGTTGATTTTGCCAAACACCAACATGAATTCTTACGTACGGAACACGCTCACCGACGGCTGGGTTTTGCTGATAGCGAAGTTCAGTTCTGGTGTGATAACAACCAGCTTAGCCTGAATCGCTCACAAAAAATAACCCACAACGATTCCCGCAATGGCCTGGATGTCATGCTGTGGGTGCTTGAACCTGCTACACACTAATACTAAAACAACAAACCAATATGTCGCACTGCATTATCCCTCCTCTTAAAGAAGACCTCCGCATTTCCTTTGAATTTTTTCCGCCTACCGGCCCTAAAAGCGAAACCCGGCTGTGGCAAACATTAGCGAACCTGGCACCGCTTAACCCCGATTTTGTCTCCGTTACCTATGGAGCCGGTGGTGCCACGCAGGACCGTACCTTCGACACGGTTAAACGAATTCATGATGATCTTGGTATCCCCGCCGCCTCACATCTAACCATCGTCGGGGCCACTAAAACTGAAATCAACCAGTTGTTACTGGAATACCGGGCGGCAGGCATAAAACATATCCTCGCCCTGCGAGGTGACCCGCCTGCCGGGCAAGGCCGCTTTCAGCCTCACCCCGATGGCTTTGAAAACTCAATCGAACTTATCGAACATATTCGCGCCATGGGAGGTTTTGAAATCAGCGTAGCGGCCTATCCGGAAACCCACCCTCGTGCCGAATCAGCGCAGGCCGATATCGACTTTCTAAAGCGTAAAATGGACGCCGGCGCCACACGCGCCATCACCCAGTTTTTCTTTGATAGCGATACCTATCTGCGCTTTCGCGATAAAGCAGTCGCTGCAGGCGTCAGCATTCCAATTATCCCCGGCATCCTTCCGGTTACCAATTACCAACGCGTTGCGGGATTTGCCAAAGCCTGTGGTGCGAGCATTCCCGGATGGTTTCATTCCATATTCGATGGACTTGATAAAAACCCGAAACTGCGTGAACTGGTGGCCGTAACCGTCGCCTCAGAACTGACACTACAGCTGAAAAATGAAGGTGTAACAGACTTTCACATTTATACATTGAACAAATGGGAGTCAACCGAGGCAATATGCAATGTGCTCGGGGTTCCTCAAATCAGCGGCCGGCGCGCAGCATAGCCATGAGTACAGAAGGTATCAGTTTAAAATTTTCAGTGAACCGCTACGAAAGACGAATAAGGACATAAAGCAATTGAGAAACCGTGTGTTTTTCCTTTCACTCTATGGGTGAAAGGCACTATACCCAGCCCAACTGAGGGATATGGGGATTAAGGGCCATTGCGAGCGCAACGCAGCAATCTAAATGTTTGAAGCGCCCTTGTTTTATCGGCCAACTCAGGCATTTACAGCGTATACAAAAAACTGATCGACGCCATTGAAACGTCATCAAAATCGCTTTGATCATAGTATTCATATTCCAGCCTGGCGGCAAAGGAACCAAGCTGCAGGCGAGCGCCCAGACCGTAGACCGGGTCGGTGCCTGAATCACTGGTTTTTAGCCCCGCAACCCGGGTCTCGGCATCCCAGGCGGCCAGACCGGCCTTGGCAAAAAGGCCGATCGGCCCAAAACTCAAACCGGCCAGGCCAAATCCATTCAGGGAAGTCTGCTCAAACTTGGTATTGCCCTTGCTTTCTTCACCCAGATTCACATAAGCGCCTTCTACCGCGAGGTCGATCAAAGGGACGACCCCAAAGTTATATCCCAGAAGTACTTTGTATCCGGTCGAATCAAATTCCAGGTCATTCCCGTCCAACGGGCCCTTGATATTTGTATCACCCAGGCCAGC
>JAAELZ010000283.1 GCA_024226105.1 Pseudomonadota bacterium
AAATCCTCCATGCCATTGCTGGACCCGCGCTATGATATGCAGCGACTGGTTGAGCTGACCGAACAGGCATTTGACCTTTCCGAAGCCTGTCACCTGCCGGTGATCGTATCCCTGCGCATCCGCGCCGCCCACATGACCGGGTCGTTTGTGTGCAAGGATAATGTAAAACCAGAGTTTGGTGCGGATAACCCGTTGCCGCACGCCATTCAGGATTATGAGCGTATAGTCCTGCCGCCCTCAACCTACGAACATGAACGCGACAAGATAGAAAATCGCCTGCCCGCAGCGCAAAAGTTCATTGTCGACAATGATATCAATGAGGTCTATCCCGGCAAACGCGACAAGATCGGAATTATTCTGCAGGGTGGCACTTATGGTGCGGTGATAAGAGCGCTTTGCCTGCTGGGTGCAGCCGATACTTTTGGTGAAACACCGGTGCCGCTATTAGTGCTCAACGCCATCCATCCGTTAGTGCCAGAACAGATCGTGAATTTTCTAGAGGGAAAGAACAGTGTTCTGGTGGTCGAAGAAGGTAACCCGTCGTTCATAGAAAATGATATTCGTGCCATTGCTCAGAGGGTGGGTATCGATAGCAAAATTATGGGCAAGGATTTTTTGCCGGTTGCCGGTGAGTTCACGCTTGAAGTGGTGCGCGATGGTGTCGGTGCCTATCTGGTTGCCGAAGACAGGGTCAAAGGTGGCGTGGGTGCTTCGGCAGCACGGGCTTTGAAGGTAATTGCAGCGAATCGTGCGCGCATTGCCAAAGCACTGAAAACCCTGCCACCACCGAGGCCTCCCGGGTTTTGCACCGGTTGCCCCGAGCGGCCTGTTTTTACCGCACTCAAGTTGCTTGAGCGCGAACGGGGCAAAATACATGTGTCATCGGATATTGGTTGCAACACGTTTTCCACCCTGCCTCCCTTTAACACCGGCTCCACCGTGCTTGGCTACGGCATGAGCCTTGCTTCCAGCGGCGCAGTCGGCCCGGCGCTGGATCACCAGCCCGGTGTGGCCATCATGGGCGATGGCGGCTTCTGGCACAATGGTCTGACTACCGGGGCGATCAATTCCCGCTGGAATGGCCATGATTCGGTCCTGGTGGTGCTGGAAAATGGCTATGCCTCAGCCACCGGCCAACAGCATGTACCTTCCACCGGCTCTACTCCGTGGGGCAGGCGCATCAAAATATCGATTGAAAACACCCTTCAAGCCATCGGTGTTCAATGGCTGCGTCGGGTTAATTCTTATAATGTCAGCGCCACGCTCAAAACCTT
>JAAELZ010000284.1 GCA_024226105.1 Pseudomonadota bacterium
TCAACCACCTTTTACCTGGTTGAAAATAACGGTCAGACAATCGTTACCTGGGGTTTTGATATCTACATGAGCAATACCATATTTCGTTTTTCCGGCTATATTTTCGACAGCTGGGGCTGGGTCGGAGATACCTACGAACGAGGTTTGCTGGAATTGAAAAAACTGGTGGAAAGTAACTAACTCACATCACTAAATAAATGCTCGTCCACTAATATCCATAAACAGTAATGCAAAATAACCATACGCTCGAACACATGGAACTGGCGGATTTCGCCGAACGCGCTTATTTGAACTATTCCATGTACGTCATCCTGGACCGGGCGCTGCCGCATATCGCGGACGGCCTGAAGCCGGTGCAACGGCGCATCGTTTACGCCATGAGCGATCTAGGCCTGCACGCAACTGCAAAATACAAAAAATCCGCTCGTACGGTGGGTGATGTGCTGGGTAAATTTCACCCGCACGGTGACTCTGCCTGTTATGAAGCCATGGTCTTAATGGCTCAGCCTTTTAGCTACCGGTACCCGCTGATTGACGGACAGGGCAACTGGGGCTCACAGGATGACCCAAAATCCTTTGCGGCGATGCGTTATACCGAATCGCGAATGACCCCGTACTCTAAACTCCTGCTCGAAGAGTTGGGGCAGGGTACGATTGACTGGGGCCTGAATTTTGACGGCACCCTCAAAGAGCCACGGCTGCTGCCCGCGCGGGTGCCGAACGTATTGCTGAATGGCGCCTCCGGTATTGCGGTGGGCATGGCAACGGATATCCCGCCGCACAATATACGTGAAGTAGTCAGCGCCTGCGTGTATTTACTTGAAAACCCGAAAGCCACTACACAGGATTTGTGTCAGCACGTACTTGGCCCTGATTTGCCGACCGGGGGCGAAATCATTACCCCTGCCGCGGAAATCCTGGAGATCTATGAAACCGGCCGGGGCTCTGTACGCCAACGCGCTGTGTGGGCAAAAGAAGCCGGTGAAATTGTTGTATCAGAGCTGCCTTACCAGGCATCAGGCAGCAAA
>JAAELZ010000285.1 GCA_024226105.1 Pseudomonadota bacterium
ATCTGGATTGGGATGAATTCGCATAATCCCGGTTCCCGCCTCATACATGCATACATACCCACTTCGCCCGACTTGCTGCATGGCAATGTTTTGGAATTGGGCAGAATTTTGGAGGGCCTCCATATCCATATCTGTTTTAAGTGATAGAAAAAGCGCCACCTGTTTAGCTGCGTCTCTAGCTTTCGCTTGTATGATCTGTTGACCTAACGTTTCCAGTTCCTTTTTGGCATCCGAATTCAGATCATGGGTTGAATCCTTTAGAAGATTGGAAATGTGCCTTTGGGCGAAATATCCTCCAATGACAGCAAAAACAAAAAACAAAACAACCGGAATAAGAGAAATCAACAAATATTGCTTGGTAAATTCTCTAACCCGGAGCGTGTCAATGAGAATGAGACACTGCAGTCAATAAATTAGACTCTAATTCTTCGCTTTTTGGTTTATTGATCCATGCCGCCTTTGGCAGTGCATGGGGTTTAGGCACCTTGCCTTTAAATCGTTCAGGGTTTTTTTCGTAAGCGTTGAGAAGAACTTGGCAGCGATCTTCATAGATTTTCTGAGCCAGTCCGTAGTGGACCTGTTCGGGCGTCATCAGGCCAATACCTGAATGACGATGCTCTTTGTTATACCAGGAAAAAAACTGTTGGCAAAAGGATCTGGCATCTTGGATGCAGCCAAACCTACCTGGGAACTGCGGACAGTACTTGAGTGTTTTGAACTGGGCCTCTGAGTATGGGTTGTCGTTGCTCACGTACGGGCGGTTGTGGGATTTGGTCACTCCCAGATCAGACAGCAAAAGGGCCACAGGTTTCGATTTCATGCTCGGGCCGCGGTCTGAATGGATGATCAGCTGATCGGGACCAATATCTTGTTTTTCACAAGTATCTTCGATCAGCCGTTTAGCCAGAGCTCCCAGTTCACGCTGGGCGATCATCCAGCCGACCACATAGCGGCTAAAGATGTCCATGATCACATACAGGTAATAGTAGGTCCATTTCACCGGTCCCTTGAGCTTGGTTATGTCCCATGACCACACCTGATTCGGCTCCGTGGCCAGCAGTTCCGGTTTTTGGTAATGACGGCGGTCAACATGGCGCCTGCGCTCTTTTACATCACCGTGAACGGTGTGAAGGATCCGATACATGGTGCGGATGCCGCATATGTACTGGCCATCATCAAGCAGTTGTGCATACACCTGATACGGTGACAGATCACTAAATCGATCTGAATGTAAAGTGTCGATAACCATCTGCCTTTCCTGCTCGGTTAATGCCAGCGGTGGAGTAGGCCGCTGTTTTTTGGGCTGGGTCCCTGGACTCTGGTGCCGGTAGAAAGTAGCCCGTGGAACCTGCAGCGCCTGGCAAGCGTTCTTTTTACCCACTGTGCTGCCAAGCTCTGCGGCCGCTGTAATTAATCTTTTTCGTCGTTCAGATCCTGGGTTGCCTCCAGCATCTGGGATATTTTTTTTTGAACATCGATAATGGTTTCGGCCTGCTTGAGTTTCAGGCGCAGTTTGCGGTTCTCTTTTTCCAAGCGGGCGATCTTTTCTGCCAGCGGGTTTTTGGGCTTATTTTTGCGGCCCCGCTTTTTGGGTGCCAGGCCGGTGAGCATTCCTTTTTCCCGTTGCCGGCGCCAGGCGGTCAGGTTGGATGAATATAGCCCCTCACGTCGCAGCAACGCTCCAAGTTGGCCCGGCTGGTTGCAGTTGTCGGCTTGCTGCAAAATACGCAGTTTGTATTTTGCGGTGAAACGGCGCCGGGATCGTTTCTCGGCAACTTCCGGATCCGGGGCAACGATGCTCGATGTTCGGGTGCCCCCGGAGCCAGGGGCTTCTCCAGTCGCCCTACGGGCTCCTTGCGAACCCCCTGGCTCCGGGGCGCTGCTATCGATAGCGGTAAGCTTAACAGATGAGTTGGTTTCCATGGTGATTTCTCCTACCCGCCCTACACTAATTTTTCAAGGGGAAGTTGTCTCACCTACATTGGCACAGAGGGAGGGACTAAGATATTGCCTATCGTTAATGCGGTAAGCTGATTTTTGTTGGATGTAGCTCTATAGCTCAATTAGCAGATTTCCCTGAATCCTCAGATCAGTTTGATTTTGATCAGATTGCGGCCATCCTTAACGCCAGCTTCAACCGCGATTTTCATAACAGCACCGAGATTCGCAACTTTATGACCCGATCCCCATCCTTCCGGCACGATTTGGATTTAGTAGCCATCGCCCCCGACGGCACATG